>JAITCK010000005.1 GCA_031283115.1 Cellulomonadaceae bacterium
TGTTTCCGCCCGAAATAATGGGGACAATGACGCCCTCACGCCGCAGCGGCGGGTCAGACGGGGGCGGCGGCACATCAAGGGCGGCATCATGCTCGGCCATAATAGCCGCCACCGCCACCGCCCCTGCCGGCTCCACCAGCAGTTTTGCCCGCTCTGCCATGGCCAGCAGGCCACGGGCGATCTGCCCTTCACTCACAGTGCGCACTTCAACACCCAAACGCTCCAACATCTCAAAAGGCAGATCCCCCGGCAAGCCCACGGCAATACCATCCGCCATCGTCGATGAGGGGGTGCGACGCAACGGACGCCCTACCGCCAGAGAATCCACGTAGGCAGAAGCATTTTTCGCCTGCACGCCAATGACCTTCACATGGGGGGCAGCCTCAGCAAAAACTGTGGCGACACCGGCAGCCAACCCTCCCCCGCCAACAGGCACAATCACCGTAGACACGTCAGGCACTTGGGCCAGAATCTCTAAGGCGATTGTTCCTTGACCTGCGATGACATCTTCATGGTCGAAGGGGTGAATAAAGGTTTTACCGCTGGCTTCCGCATCTGCGCGGGCAGCCGCCAACGCCTCATCGACGTTGCGGCCCACCAGGGTGACCTCAGCGCCGTAACTGCGGGTCGCCTCGATCTTGGGGAGCGGGGCGTCGACAGGCATGTAGACGACAGCCTGGATGCCCAACATGGTTGCCGCCAGCGCGACCCCCTGGGCGTGGTTTCCAGCGGAGGCTGCGATAACGCCCGCCGCCCGTTCCGCAGGGGTGAGACGGGACATGCGCACGTAGGAGCCGCGAATCTTGAACGAACCGGTCCGTTGCAGGTTCTCCAACTTGAGCAGCACATGCTGGCCCACCACATGAGTGAGCGCACGGAAGGGTTGGATGGGCGTGCGTTCGATGACGCCGTCGAGCAAACTGGCGGCGCGGCGGACATCGGCCAGGGTGACGGTCATTCGACCTGCTGCTCCTCGCTGTCGTTGCCTCGAACCCGACGGATTGACCCGGTGATGGCTGGTAGGGAAAGGTCACGGAGTTTGACTTTGCTTCTCCATAAGGGCACCCGGTCACCCCCCCCCAGTTCGGGGAACTTGTCGTGCCCATGCAGGTAAAGGATGACCGTGTTGAGGGTGGCCACCAGCGGAACTGCGAAGAGGGCACCCACAATCCCCGCCGCCATTGACCCTGCCGCCACAGCCAGGACAACGGCCACCGGGTGCAGAGACACGGCATGTCCCATAAGGAAGGGTTGCAGACCGTGAGATTCCACCTGCTGGACGAGCAGCACAATGGCAAGCATGACCAGAGCACTAGGCCAA
Organism: Cellulomonadaceae bacterium; assembly: GCA_031283115.1. GTDB lineage: Bacteria > Actinomycetota > Actinomycetes > Actinomycetales > Cellulomonadaceae > Xylanimonas. Next base: position 1,322 of record JAITCK010000005.1, read on the forward strand.
CCATGCGATACGAGCACCACCACGCAGGCGATAGTTCCGGTAACCACGGCACCCACCACGGGGATGAAGGAGCCCACAAAAACGAGCACACCGATAGGTACGGCCAGTTGCGGCACAAAGAAGGCCGAACCGGCACCAATGCCGATAGCATCAATGAGGGCCACAAGAATCTGGGTGCGCACGTAGGCGCTCAGAGAGGCCAGGCCTCGACGGCCCGCCTGGTGGGTGACCTCGCGGACATTGGTAGGCAGCAAGCGAACCAGCCAGGTCCAAATGGTTTTGCCATCACCTAAAAAGAAGATGGTGCAGAAGATGGTGATGAGGATGCCCACCAACACATGTCCGGCTGTTGCCGCCACACCCAAAGCACCTGTCGCAATAGTGGATAGGCCGGTGCCGCCCGTGACCGCCGACTGTACCTGCTGCCAGTAGGTGTTCAACTGGTCGTTGTCGATGCCTAGGGGGCCGTCAGCCAGCCAACGCCGCACCTCGTTGATACCGGCTATCGCCTGATCGGTCAGTTGAGAAAAACCCACATACAACTGGTGTCCAGCCACAAAAATGAGTCCGCCAACCACCGCAAGAAGACCGATAACCGCCACCGCTACCGCCAGAGCGTTAGGGAGGTGGGCGCGATGCCGTAAGAACCCGTGCAGGGGGGCCAGCAAAACGGTGACCAGCAGGGCGATCGCTACCGGCACGATGATGGTCATCAGGTAGGCGAAAAGCCAACCGATAGCCGCGATGAGGGCGCCGATCAGCAGCAGCCGCCAACTCCAGCCAGCGGCAGCGCGGATGGACGGCGGAATCTGATTTGGCGTCCATGTGCGATGTTCCGCCGCTGGCTCGTCAGAAACAAATCCCTCATCAGTCATACGGTGAGCCTATACGTAGGCACTGACACTCACGTGCCCGGCAGGCGTGCGCCGCCGGTCAGAGGCCAGAAAGGGCCTGGTCAAGGTCGGCGATGAGGTCGTCGATGGATTCGATGCCGACGGACACACGGACCAGGTCGGCAGGGACTTCTAGGGCGGTGCCTGTGACGGATCCGTGGGTCATTTTGCCGGGGTGTTCGATGAGGGATTCGACGCCGCCCAAGGATTCGGCCAGGGTGAAGACGCGCGTCCGGTCGACAACGGTCAGGGCTGACGCCTGCGAGCCGGTTTGGAAGGACACCATGCCGCCGAAGCCCCGCATCTGTTGCGCGGCGAGCGCGTGTTGCGGGTGTGAGGGCAGGCCAGGGTAGAGCACGCGGGTGACAGCCGGGTGGGCTTCTAAGTATTCGGCGACGGCTTGGGCGTTGGCTTGGTGGCGGTCCATGCGCACGGCCAGGGTTTTCAGGCCGCGCAGGGTGAGCCAGGCGGCGAAGGGGTCGGCGGCGCCGCCGGAGGCGTTCTGGTGGAAGCGGGCTGCCTCGGCCAGGGAGCCGGTCACGCCGTCAGGGGCGGTGCGTTCACCAGGGATAACAGCGTCAGCGGCAATCACTAGGGCGCCGCCAACAACGTCGCTGTGGCCGCCCACATATTTGGTGGTCGAATGGACGACAACATCCGCGCCGAGGGCCAGCGGGGTCTGCAGGTAGGGGGTGGCGAAGGTGTTGTCGACAACCAGGATGGCCCCCGCCTGGTGGGCGACGTCGGCTATGACGGCGATGTTGCTGATGGTGAGCAGGGGGTTAGTGGGGGTTTCCGCCCAGATGATGCGGGTGCGGCCAGGCTGAATGGCGGCACGCACCGCGTCAACATGGGTGAGGTCAACGGGGCTGTGGTCAACTCCCCACTGGCCGAAGGTTCGCGCGATGAGGCGGAAAGAGCCCCCGTAGGCATCGTCGGGCAAAATGATGTGGTCGCCGGGCCGCAGCACGGCCCGCAAAATGGCGTCTTCTGCTGCCAGGCCCGACGCGAAAGCCAGGCCAACGGGGGTGGAGCCGTCGCCGGGGGCTTCGGCAGCCGCGAGTGCCGTCTCCAAGGCGGTGCGGGTGGGGTTGCCTGACCGGGAGTATTCGTAGCCGTTGCGCAGGCCGCCTACGCCGTCTTGTTTGTAGGTGCTGGTCAGGTAGACGGGAGGCACCACGGCTCCGGTGGTGGGGTCGGGGTCTTGGCCAGCGTGGATGGCTCGGGTGGCGAAGCCGCTGTCCGCCCACAGGTCGGGGGTGGTTGCGGTTGTCTGTCCATGCGTGGGTCCGTGTGCAGTGGTACTTGCGTCAGTCACGGGACTACTTTACGAACGCTTGCGGCCCCGTGACGTGCCACGCCCGGGTTTCTGGCTTCCCCGCGCCGGTTTCCCCGCCCCTGTGTGACGAGTTCCACCCTTTCTTTTACCGGCTTTAGCAGGCGCTTTACCGCTTTCTGCCTTTTTGCGGGTTGTCGGAGGTGTTGTCGTTGCGGAACCGTCCGGCGCTGGCGCCCCCCTCCCTCTGCTCGAGTTGGCGGTGCGACCCCTGACAATGCCCACCATTTCTTCGACGAGAGGGCTGTCGTTGTCCCGCAACCAGACCAGTCCCACACTGCTGACCGGCCCGTCAGCGAGCAGGCGGTAGGTAACGTCTTTGCGGCGGTGCAGGCGGGCCAGGGACATGGGCATGATGGTGACCCCGGCCCCGTTAGCTACCCAAGATATGACCTCTTCCGTTGTTGCGGCGCGGGCGGGGTCGCCGTCGGGGTCGATAGTCCCGTCGTCGGCGTAGGCGACGGGACGCTGCCCGATGACGGGTGGCTGGCCGTCGAAAAGAACGTCATCTGCGGGTACGTTGACAACATCGTCGGCTAGGTCGTCGGCTTCCACCGTCTCGTCCTCGCCTAAAGCAGCCAGCATGTGGTCTTGAGGGACGACGACGACAGGCAACTCGTCATACAAGGCGATGGCGTGAAAAACCTGCTTGTCGACGGGCAGGCGGGCCAAGGCGGCGTCAACCTGGCCGTCCGTCAACGCTGCGACGATGGCGCCCGCCTCTACTTGCACTAGGTCGAGTGGCGCGTCGGGTAGGCGGTCCCGCCACACACGCGCCCACTTGCCCGGCGTCGCCCCCGGCACATATCCGAGCCGGAATGGTTGGGCTGGTGTCTGCTTGTCGGCTGCGTCCACACGGCAAGCCTACGCGGGAGATGGATGGGAGACTGGAGCAGTGAACCTTGACGAATTGCTCCAGGTGATGGATCGCGCTGCGGCGAACCTCGCCAAGTTAGAAGCGGTCTGGGAGCGATCCTGGCCGATGCTTCCTTCTGGCCCGAGTCGCGTCGTCGGGCAATTCACGAACGGCTGAATGACCTCACTTCGACCATCAACGAAACACTTCCGCAGATAGTCGAATCAGTGCCGCGTGATTCACTTGATCGGGTGGACGACCTCAAAACGGCGGCGATCAAGGACGCAATCAGCGAAATCGAACGGCTACTCGGAGACACCACCGAGCGCGGAGGACGGTGGGGCACCTTCACCGTCACATGCACTTCGGGCAAGGCCACGACTGGCACGACATCGTTGAGATGGATTGGCCCTCGGTTCGCGCGGACATTGAGGCAGCGAGCCTGACAGAGTCAGACCCACTGCCTGTGCCTGAGATAGACCTCGGCTTGGCTGCCTCTGCAAGACCAGCTGGAGGGGCGAGTACCGGCTTGTCGTGGTCCGCTCTCGATGACGATGGGTTCGAGCGCCTGCTGTTTGATCTCCTGCGCGCGTTCCCGCGCTATCAGAACGTCGAGTGGCTGATGAAAACTCACGCGCCGGATCGAGGGCGCGATCTCTCTGCCGAGCGTGTCATCCAAGACGACGGTGGAACCACTCGAACTGAGCGGGTCATAGTTCAGGCCAAGCACTGGACTACCAAGTCAGTCGGCCCCGCCGACATCACGGGCACACTCGCGGCGCTTTCGCTATGGGAGCCGCCCCCCATTCGAGTGCTTGTCATCGCGACGAGCGGACGATTCACAACGGACGCAGTGACCGTGGCAGAAAAACACAACGCCGACGGAAAATTGCCCTTCATTGAACTCTGGTCGGACAGCCGACTCGAAACGCTGCTGTCTCAGCGACCCAATCTGGTAGCAAGCCACGGGCTCCGGCCATGAGTTGACTCGGGCACTGAGTCGCAGTGTGCTGCGACCTAGACTGGCGGCGTGCTGCCCAATTCCCCTGCCTACCCTGAAATGGCCCTCAGCGCACCGGACTTGGCTGCGCTGGATGACCACCTGGTTGACTGTCGGGCCTGTCTGCGGCTGGTGGAGTTTCGGGAATGGGTGGCTGCGCATCCGCAGCCTGCTTTCGCAGGGGAGCCGTATTGGTCGATGCTGCTGCACTCGCCACATGGGCGACGGGTTTGACGACATGATTGACAAGCCCGGTCTTCACCGCATTGAACAAGCCTCCGATGGAGAACATGCCGGACGGGTCAGACCGATTGACCGGGTCACCCAGGGCATAGGCGTAACGGTTGAGGCTGCCAGGGGTCGAGAGGGAACCACGCAAAATATCGGGCTGAGTAAAGCGTCCAACAGTCGGGTTGTAGTAGCGGGCACGCAGGAATGTCAATCCTGTTGTTGGATTCTGTTCTTCACCGGTAAACCCGTACTGCGGCGCGGCTGACTCTCCGACACTAACGGTAGGCGTTCCCCAGGGGGCATAGGTCGCCGCATAGGCAAGGCCGTTATCAGTGGTGACGTGCCCGACGGATGCCTGAACAGGTGACACCACAGCGGTAAGGAAGGTAGCCACCGCCACCAAACCCGAGACCCACCGACGCGCCCACACACCAACAGAATGCCCCACAATGACGACAACCGCTCGCCGAGAGACAGAGATCAACCTCAGACACCACAACCCTACCAACCACTACACCAGAGGACACCCCCACTATCCACGTCACTGAAATCAGAGATTTGAATCCGATAGCACGTCCACTGACGATAGCGTCTTTGGTGATATTTTCCGCAAGACGCCTATTGTCGATTCCGCTCAGCTAGAACTTGTTCGATTTCTGAAACAGATGGCTTATATTCACGACGATTTTGCATCCTAAAATTTTTCAGATTCGGCAAATCCATAATCGGTTGTAAATCTGCGTCCGCCACCCGAGTCGTTTCATACATGTAAAGCGTTTCTAAATCTGGAGTACCACGCAATGCTTTAACAGAAGGTATAATTGGACCATTGCAAAACCAGAAGGAATTTACATTGGGGCACGATGCAATGAAATCAATATTTTTTATCTTTCGACAAGTGTCGAAATGAAGTATTCTAATCGATTCATACCGTTCAAGGCTAAACCGATGGGTGCACCCACGCCTGTCAGGTCGAGAATCGTTCCAGCGACGCCGAGAGAGGAAGTTACTACCGTACTTGTTCTTGCTTGACTGGTAGCAACGGAGACGGGCGAGGTGGAGGTTCCCGCGTTTCTACTGTCATTTACGACAGCCGACGCAGGAGACACCACAGCGGTGAGGGAGGTAGCCACCGCCACCACACCAGAGACCCACCGACGCGCCCACACACCA
>JAITCK010000071.1 GCA_031283115.1 Cellulomonadaceae bacterium
CGCCATCTTCGCGGCTTCTGACCTGCTCGCAGGCGGGGCCATTCAAGCCCTCACGGCTCGCGGCCTGCGCGTACCCGACGATGTGGCCATTGTCGGCTTCGACGATCTCGGCAGCGCCACCGGCACCAACCCTCCCTTGACGACAATGCACAACCCGGTGGTGTCTACCGTCAAAACTGCCACCGCCATGCTTCTCGACCTGGTATCAGGCGCCACACCCCCCAGCAAACCCATCATCTTCACCCCCCACGTGGTCAAACGCGACTCCGCCTAGCCGGGGTAGGCGACCAGATCGACATGCTGGCCAACTACCGGCCACAAGGCCACCGACTGGCGCAGATGGAGCAGGCCGCGAGCATCCAAAGCCAAAGTGTTGGCGCTGCCCACCGACGCGGTCACGGCGGTAGGGTCAACCACGCCAGCCAGGTGGCGGGGCATACCGCCCGGAGATTCCAGGCCACCAATACCCACCAGGAACACCCCACGATTGACACCCAAATCGTTGCCCTCCACGGCCTGTGCTCCGCTCGGGCCTTCATCGCTGCTGCTGCCCACATCGGCGATAGCAGCCAGCACTGTGTCGTCCTGCCAGACAGCCTGGGTGACGCCATGCAAGGAAATCCCCACAGCCATCGGCGCCCCAAGGGCTGTAGGCACGCCGCCCGCCCCGCGCACCACACCGGCCACATGAATGGACACGCCATCATCCCCACCAGACACCACGGCAGCCCGTGCCCCCTCCGGGGAAATGCGCACCCCCATCAGCGTGCGCCCGTCCAGCCAGGGGGCCGACACCGCATATTTTCCGCCCGACCGCAGCACCACGTTGACGCCGCCGTCAGCCGTGCCCGACCACACCACGCCAAACCGGTCCACAGACGGCGGAATGACAGCGCCGCCGTCAGCACTGAGCAGCACTTCGCCGTCAGATAGGCGCACAATCTGGTCTTCCCCGTCGCGGACAACAAGCAGAGGGTTGTCGCCATACCCGACAGCCAAGGCTGTGGGGTTGAGTCCGGTCAACGTCACATTCACGTCGAAGGGGACAAGTTCACGCCCTGACACCATCCACACGCCACCGTCACGCAGGGCAATGGCGGCGCCTTGCGCACGAATGGACGGCGGCACCCACGCTTCAGGGACAGGCAGAGGGCCTTCAGGGATAGTCAGGGTGACGTCGCGGGCTTGGCCTTGCCCAGCATTGAGGGTGGCCTCGATTTGTGCAGCCAGCATGGCCCGGTCTGAACCTGACGCGGCAGCCACCTCTTCAGTGAGGATCACCTGGTAGGTGTCATCAGGGCCGATGGTCACCGATTCCATAGCCAGCCGTGCCCCCGATGGTGCGGCTGTGCGGGCAACCCCCACCAGCCAGGAGGGGGGGCCGGCCAGGAGTTCGGCGACAGCGTTAGTGCGCCAGGTTTGCTGCGGGAACCAGCGAACATCAGGCACCCAGGCCTGCCCGTCCACGGTGGGGAAGTAGAGGCGGGTGCGATGGTAGGCGCTGGTGAACACTTCCGCCGGGATGATGAGGCCGTCGTCAAGCTGGTCGATACGCCACTGCCCGCCCACGGAGATGAGCCGGAAAGTCAAGGTTGTGGAGGCTGGGGCCGGTTTAGCGGCGAAGGCGCCCCGCTCATCAAGGGCAGCAATCACCTGCCCTGACGCCGTCACGGTAGCTTCGCCGACGCCCGGCTGCACGGAGATCGTGTAGCCGCCATCCACGAGCAGTACACGAGCGTAGGGCCGCCACGTGCGGCCCGTGGAAGCGGTGAGATATTCTTGCGCCACCGCAAAAGGCTGCACCGATGTGGGGCCAGCCTGGGCGGCCAGCATGAACCCGCGGACGATCTCTTCCGGGGTGGCGTCATTTTGCGGGCCTTGGGCGATGATGCCCACCGAATCGTCAGTGACCACATCCTCGCCGCCCACATGGACGGGCCCGGACAGGGGCATGGTGGCGCATCCGGCCAGCAGGACGGCTGTAGCGGCGAGAGCGGTCAGGGCAGCGCCGATGGAAGCTGCAGGGCTGCGGCGAGGCTGCGGCAGGCTTTTCATCTGCGGGTTGTTCATGCGTCCCCCTGAGGCGATGGCGTGGCGGCAGGAACCAGCGGCAGGGGCGGGTTTTCAACGCTTCCCCCCGCATGTTTGGGCAGGGTGAGCCGGAAGGAAGCCCCAAACCCGAGTTTGCCCCAGGCTTCCAGCAGCCCATTGTGGAGGCGGGCATCTTCCAGGGAGATGGACAGGCCCAAGCCGGTGCCGCCGGTAGTGCGCACGCGGGAGGGGTCGGCCCGCCAGAAGCGGTCAAAGACCCGGCTGGCCTGTTCCGGGGTCATGCCTACGCCGTGGTCGCGCACTACCAGGGATACGCACTGGTCATTTTGGCCCACTATCACGTGAACGGGCTGGCCTTCCGCATGTTCGATGGCGTTGGAAACCAGGTTGCGCACCACCCGTTCAATACGGCGGGAGTCAATATTGGCCAGCACTGGTTCATCGGGGGCGTCCAAGATCAGGGAGACGCCCTTGTTGTCGGCGAGGGGAGTTTGGCCCTCGATCACCCATTGGGCCAGGCCGGTGAGGTTGCGGGATTCGGTGTCCAGGGCGGCGGCGCCCGCGTCAAAGCGGGAAATTTCCAGCAGGTCGGCCAGGAGTTCTTCGAAGCGATCTACCTGGTCGTGGAGGAGTTCGGCAGACCGTTTAGTGGTGGGATCCATGTCGTCGCGGGCGTCGTAAATCATTTCCGCCGCCATACGTACCGTGGTCAAGGGGGTACGCAACTCGTGGGACACATCGGACACAAAAAGGCGTTGGGCTGCCGCTAACGCTTCCATGCGGCTGATCTGGTCTTGCAGGCTGGCCGCCATTTCGTTGAAGCTGCGGGCCAGGGTGGCTAACTCGTCGTGGCCTTTGCGGGTCATACGTTCTTCAAGGTGGCCGTCAGCCAGGCGGGCAGCCACGGCTGAAGCTCGCACGATAGGGGTGACGGCCTGGCGGGTGACCAGCCAGGTGATGAGGCCGATAGATGCGAGGATGACTATCGCACCCACGGCCAGGGCGTTTTGTACAAAACTCAGGGTGTCTTGCTCCGGCTGTAAGGAATACAGCAGGTAGAGGCCGAACCTCCCGTAAGTGGGCACGTCCACTACCGACCCGAACACCACGCCCGGTTCGTCATGGCCAGATTCGGCGTGGGCGGCAGGGATGGTCACCGACTGCCACACCTGATAGTCGGAGGTCAAGGTGGCGACCCGCAGTTGCGGGGTGACAATGTCGGCCATTTCGTTGAAGGTGGCGATGTCGTTGATGCCTACCGGGGCACCGTCTGCCGCCGAAGCCAGCAAGGATCCGCGGGCAATGTTCGCCCCCGACCCTAACCGTTCCACCACTAAAGAAATAAGGAGGGCTTGCACGTCGGTGGTGGAGGTGGCCGGGCTGGATGCCAGAGTGTCACGGGCCACGGCAGCCGACCGCGCGTATTCGGCATCCAGTTGGGCGATACGCCGTTCAAACAGGCCGTCGCGGATGGTCACCGAAATAAGGGTTCCCAACAGCAGCACTGTAATAATGC
>JAITCK010000085.1 GCA_031283115.1 Cellulomonadaceae bacterium
GCGAGCCGCTGGAAGCACACAAAATCTTGCCCCCCGCGCCCACCGTGCTCGATGGTCCGTCCGTCGCCTGTCATTCGTCAGCTCTGGCCGTGACCGTCAGCCCGGAGGCCCGCCGTCTCGCCCCTGGCGGGTCGCTGGACATTGGCATGGACATCGCCTTCAACGGTAGGCGGCCCTGCCTCATCGACGGCGGCGATGCCAACAAACAAATCGACGTACTAGACGCCGACGGAAACGTGGTCTGGTCCAGCGCCCACTGCCCGGCCGGAGCCCGCACCGACATGCTTATCGGCGATGGCGACATTCTCACCCGCAAGGTTCGTTGGGGTGGCGTGCGGTCTGCCCCCGACGTGTGCACCGCCGATCAGCCTGCCGTGTCACCCGGCGTGTACAGCATTGTTGCGCGAGTAGTGGACACCCCCAGCGCCGTCAGCGACCCTGTCACCGTGACCCTGCGCGCCCCCATCACCCCGCAAACCGCCCTGTCACCTGCGCCGTCGCTATCTCCTGCGTCCGATGGAGCCGGTGATGGCACGGCGCCAGATGGTGTGACGGATGGTGGAGCGGCGACCGGAATCCCTGCTGGTGCCCCGGAACCCAGCCCCTCGCCAAGCGTCGAATACGGTGGTGGCCCCGACCCGGAAGCCAACTTCACCGGCCACTAGTTGCGCAGGCGTCGATGCTTCCGTCGTCGGCGCTGGCAGAGGAGTCAGTCGAGTTGGGCGGCGATTTCTTGGGTGCGGGTGACGGCGGCGGCCACAGCGTCAACAAAGGCGGCCCGTACTCCGGCAGCATCGAGAACCCGCAAGGCTTCAACCGTGGTACCGCCCGGCGATGAGACGCGCTCACGGGCCAAGGCCGGGTGTTCACCCGTCTCAACCAGTAGTTTCGCCGCACCAAGCACCGTTTGCCGGGCCAGGTGCAGGGACAGGCTGCGACCTAAACCGGCCGCCACGCCGGCCTCAGCCAGGGCGTCGATGACATAGAAGACATAGGCGGGACCAGACCCGGACAGGGCACCCAAGGCTGCCTGATATTTCTCGTCGATGACAGACACTTCGCCCGTGCCGCTGAGAACAGCCAAAGCCAGTTCCACATCGTCAGGTGAAGCGTTCTGCCCGGCAGACAGGCCCGCCATGCCAGCGCCGATAGCGGCAGGAGTGTTAGGCATAACCCGGATAACGGCCTGGCCGGGCGGCAGACGCCGCTCCACATAGCCCGTGGACAAGCCTGCAGCCACACTGACAATGATGGCGTCGGGGGGCAAGTTGTCGCGGATTTCTTCCAACAGGGCGGCCACATCACCCGGTTTGACGGCGACGATGACGAGGCCCGCCCCGGCAACAGCCTCAGAGTTGTCGGTGCTGGTGGGCGTGCCAAACCTGGTTTCCAGGGCAGTAAGAGCCTCCGTGTCCAAGCCTGTCGCAGTGAGGTTGGCGGGGGACACTCCGGCCCGCAGGGCACCAGCCAGCACGGCGGCCCCCATGTTTCCCGAACCCAGCAAGGCCACCCGCACAGTAGAAAGGTTCATGGGTGCAACGCTACAGGGGGTAGGCGGAGAAGAAGGCTTGGAGGGCGGAGGCGGGGCCAGAGGCCCGGAAAACGACCGTGTCATTACGCCACCACAGTTCCCCTTGGGCGGTAGGCGAGTCGGTGCCCTGTGGGGCGATCAAGGTGTATGCGCCTACGACAGTGCCGCCGACAGACACATCTCCGGTCTGCCCGGACGTTCCGTCAAGCTGGTCGGTGAGGAAGGCTTGTGCAGCCTCGCCTTGCCGCCACTGTCCCACCTCCACGACGATGGTGGAGGCGCTCGACTCTGCCCCGTCAGCGTAGGTGACCGTCCAGGCCTCAACGGCCCCGTCGTCCTGCCACTTGTCCAAGGTGGTCATGCCCACCTGAACGTATTGCAGCACCGAGTCAGGCAGGGCGTCGGTGAGGGAGGTTTGTTCCCCGCTGCGCGGCGACGGCGTATGCGTGGGCGTTGGCGGGGTGGGTGTGACGGTGATGGTGGGCACAGGTGCTGGTTCGGGGCGAGCGAAACCCGGCCAGGCGAAAGCCGTGACAGCAGCGACAGCGATCACTAGGGTGCCAGCAGCACCAAAAACGACCAGGCGTCGACGGCGCAACACTTCAGGGGAGGGGCGACCTTGTGACGGTTGGCCCGATGGGCTGTCAGGGTGGGGGTCGTTTGCGTGGGCGTCGTCGGTGAAGTTGCTGTCAGGGGTGGTGCTCATGGGCGTAAAGAGTACGGGGGCGGCACACCGATTTGCGGCAAGGAGGGGCAATGTCCGAGGGTCAGTTTATGGTGGCGGCATGGCTTCTTCTCAGACGACAACCCGCACCATCAAGGCGGCGGCCAGGCCGGGCTACCGGTGCAGCGAATGTGGCTGGACCTGCGCCAAATGGGTGGGGCGGTGTGGCGAATGTCAAGCCTGGGGCACCGTCGAAGAGGCAGGCGCTGCCGCAGCCGGCCCCAAAACCACGGCAGTGACCCCTGTCCGCTCTGCCGCCGTGCCCATCGGGCAGATCGACGTGGATGCGGCACGGGCTGTGCCCACAGGTGTGGGAGAACTGGACAGGGTGCTGGGTGGTGGGTTGGTGCCGGGGGCGGTAGTGCTCATGGCGGGGGAGCCGGGGGTAGGCAAGTCCACGCTGCTGCTAGAGGTGGCGTCACGGTTCGCCAGTGGCGGTGACGCATCTGGTGGGGCTGGTGATGATGGGGTCGGTGATGATGGGGGTGGTCGCGTTGGTGGCGCTGGCAGGTCCGACGGCGGGCGGACGGTTCTTTACGTGACAGGGGAAGAATCTGCAGGTCAAGTCCGGTTGCGGGCTGAACGGATCGGGGCGCTCGCAGACACGCTGCTCCTCGCCGCTGAAACAGACCTGGCCACCGTGTTGGGGCATGTCGATGTGGCTACACCGCAACTGCTGATTGTTGATTCTGTGCAAACCATCGCCTCAGCGGAAGTAGACGGTGTGGCCGGTGGGGTGGCACAAGTGCGGGAAGTTGCCGGGGCTCTTATCGCCGTGGCGAAGGCTCGCGGGATACCCGTGCTGCTGGTTGGGCATGTCACCAAGGATGGGACGGTGGCGGGGCCGCGCACCCTGGAACACCTCGTGGATGTGGTGTGCTCCTTTGAAGGGGAACGACATTCGCGGCTGCGCATGGTGCGGGCGGTCAAAAACCGCTACGGCCCCACCGATGAGGTGGGTTGCTTCGACATGACGGGAACCGGCATGGCAGAACTAGCGGACCCCAGCGGACTCTTCCTGTCCCACCTGGGTGCGGGCGTGCCTGGATCCTGCGTCACCGTCACCCTGGAAGGGCGCAGGCCCTTAGCCTTAGAAATCCAGTCCCTGGTGGCGGGCACCAAGTTCGCCAACCCGCGCCGGGCTACAGCGGGCATGGACTCGTCACGCCTGGCCATGATCCTTGCCGTACTGCAACGCCGGGCAGGCATGGAAGCTCTGATGGGCCAAGACGTGTACGTGTCCACGGTGGGGGGAGCCAAAGCCAACGAACCGGCAGCCGACCTTGCCACCGCTTTGGCTATCGCCTCGGCCCTGAGCGCGAAGCCACTGGTAGAAGGCACAGTCGCTATCGGGGAGGTAGGGCTGGCTGGTGATATTCGCTCCGTCACCGGCGCCGACCGGCGTGTGATCGAAGCGGCCCGCCTGGGCTTCACTCGGGCCATCGTCCCCATCGGAACCCAAAAAACCGACGGCATCACCCTGGTAGAGGTGGGACATATTGCCGAGGCCGTGGAAGTGGCCGGGCTGATGGGTGGCGGGCGCAAGGCAGGGGAGGGGAAACAGGCAAAGGGACAGTGAAACCACAGCCGGGAAGGCAGCAGAAAGCACGGCAGGGAACACGGCGGGCTAGACGAGCACACAGGTGAGAAGGGGCCAAGGTCAAAAAAAAAAAAAAAAACCGCATAGAATCAGCGATTGTGGCGTTGACTGGTACACAGGGGGATGACCTGCTCAGGGAAACACTCGCGCTTGTCGCGCCGGGAACGGTGTTACGGGACGGGCTCGACCGGATTCTGCGCGGGCGCACGGGCGCGCTCATCGTGCTGGGACTCGACCCTATGGTCGAGTCCATGTGTTCGGGCGGATTCGAACTCGACATCTCCTTCTCCGCAGCCCGCCTGCGGGAACTATCCAAAATGGATGGGGCTGTTGTGATCGACCCGGCATCGAACAAGATTCGCCGGGCCGCCGTCCAACTCTTACCCGACCCATCCATCCCCACCGTCGAATCCGGTACCCGCCACCGCACTGCCGAACGAGTTGCCGTTCAGAGTGGCTTCCCCGTCATCTCTGTCAGCCAGTCCATGCGGATTATCGGCCTCTACGTCAACGGTCGCCGCCACGTCATCGAAGACTCCGACACCATTTTGGGCCGCGCCAACCAGGCCCTCGCTACGCTGGAACGTTACCGCGTGCGCCTCGACGAGGTAGCCGGAACCCTGTCCGCCCTGGAAATCGAAGACCTTGTCACCCTGCGTGACGTGTGCTCGGTAGTGCAGCGCCTCGAAATGGTGCGCCGTATCTCCCAAGAAATCCGCGAATACGTGGTCGAACTTGGTGTGGATGGGCGGCTCTTGTCCCTGCAACTCAACGAACTTAGCGGCGGTATTGAATCCGACGAAGACCTGGTCATCCGCGACTACGTGAGCGCTGCAGAACGCGACCACAACGCCCTAGCCGACGTACTGGCCCGCCTCGCAGCCCTGGACTCGACACAACTGCTTGACCTGGGGCAGATCAGCGAAATCTTGTCGCCTAAAGGGACACAGGTCATGTTGGATGCAGCGGTGGCACCGCAAGGCTTCCGCCTGCTCTCTAAGGTTCCACGCCTGCCGCAAGCCATCGTCGAACGAGTGGTTACCCATTTTGGTGGTCTACAAAAACTCCTCGCCTGCACCACCGACGATCTCCTGTCCATCGACGGCGTGGGCGAACAGCGGGCCAGAACCGTGCGCGAGGGTCTGTCCCGTCTCGCCGAATCCAGCATTCTGGACAGGTACGTGTAAACAGTTCCGGTGCTGCTCAACACAGGGTTGAGGTGTGAGTTCAGGGGCGGGCAGCGAAGCGTTCAATCAGGTCGGCGTGGCCACTACAGACGATGATATCGCTGGCGGCAACCCGAGTCTCACGCTCGGCGAACTCGAAATGTTCACCGGGAGATTTCACACCAATAACGGTGATGCCGTAGCGGCGGCGAATGTTTGATTCGGCCAACGTGAAGCCCTGCATCTCCAAGGGGGGGCGCATCTTGACAATAGTGAAGCCTTCTTCAACGTCAATGTAGTCAAGCATTTTGCCGCTGACCAGGTGGGCTACTCGGGCGCCCGCATCTGCTTCTGGGAACACAATGTGCTGGGCGCCAATGCGTTCAAGAATCTTGCCGTGCTTGTCGGTGATGGCTTTCGCCCAAATCTGCGGCGTCTCCAAATCCACCAGATTGGCAGTGACCAGTACGGATGCTTCGATAGAGGTGCCGATAGCCACCACAGCAACCCCAAACTCGCGGGCGCCTAACTGTTCTAGCGCTTCCGGGTTGGTGGCGTCGGCTTGGACGATGGGCAGGCGGCCTGTCCACTCGGCGACAAGTTGAGCGTCCTTCTCAACAGCCAGAACGTCTTGGCCTAGCGAGTCAAGGGCTGTGGCGATGGCTGAACCGAAGCGGCCCAAACCGATAACCAGCACGCCGGCCTCACGCTCTTCAGACTTCTTGTCCCGAGGTGGCATTGTGCGCTCTCCTTCACTGAAACTGCGGCTCCCTGCCGTGTCTGCTGTCTACGGTCTAGTCTTCCAGTGCTTGCCTGCATGTGCAGCCTGTCCGGCCCGCATGTCAGAGCCTGCCAGTCGGTCAGCCCAGGATGGGGCGTTCTTCGGGGTAGCGGATCACCCGGCGGCGGTCACGCAAGGCCAGGGCGGCAGCCAAGGTGATGGTGCCAGTACGACCCACAAACATGAGCGCGCACAGCACATATTTGGCGCCTGTGGGCAGGTAGGGGGTGATGCCGGTGGACAGGCCGCAGGTTCCAAAGGCGCTGAGAACTTCGAAAATCACTCGGTCTAACGGGAAGCGGGTGAGTTCAAGCAGGGCCAGGGTTGCCGCCAGCACCAGGGTGGTACTTACGGTGATCACGGCGATAGCCAGGCGGGTGGTTCCGGCCGGGATACGGCGGCGGAAACATTCGATGTCGTGGTCGCCGCGGGCTTCAGCAACAATGGCGAGAATCATCACGGCCAGGGTGGTCACTTTGATGCCGCCACCCGTGGATGCCGAACCGCCGCCAACAAACATGAGCGCGTCAGTGGCCAGCCAGGTGGCCTCATGCATGTGGCCTACTTCGACGGTGCTGAACCCGCCTGACCGGGTCATCACCGATGCGAAAAGGGAGTTGAGTAGTTTGGCGCCCGTGGACATGGGGCCGAAAGTCTCAGGGTTGTTCCATTCCATGAGGGCGTAAGCCACCACCCCCAGCACAACCAGTACAGCCGATGTGACCAGGGTCAACTTGGTGTGAACTGACCAGAACCGCCACATGGGAACGCTGCGGCCCCGGCCCCGGTTCATGTGTTTGATATGTTTGCGCCGTTTACTGACCGCCAAAATGTTGAGGATGACAGGGAAACCGAGAGCCCCAATAAACACGCCGACAGCGATGGGAAGCAGCACCATCCAGTCTTGCGCGTAGGGGGCGTTCCCTGCGGGAGTGGGGACAAAGCCTGCATTGTTGAAGGCAGAAATGCCGTAGAAGACGCTGCGCCAGGCTGCTTCTTGCCAGGATTCGTGCAGGGTGAGGAAGCGCGGGAACAGCATGAGCATGATGAGCACTTCAAGTGACGTGGACGTGATGATGACGATGCGTACTAGGGCGCCCACCTCACCCAGTTTGTCGACGCCTTTTTCTGATGCGGTGAGTAGACGCTGTGTCAGGCCGATGCGCCGCGAGACGGCCATACCCAAAATGGAGGCCACCGTCATAATGCCTAGGCCACCAATCTTGATGGCGATGATGATGACCGCCAACCCCCAGGGTGACCAGAAGGAGCCGGTGGGTACCACCGTCAAGCCGGTGACGCAGACAGCTGAAATGGCTGTGAACAGGGCGTCAATGAAGGGGGCTGGTCGTCCGCTGTGGGTGGCCCAGGGGGCCAGCAGCAGGGCGGTGAAGATGGCGCAGACGCCCAGGAACACGGTGACGGCCAGACGGGCGGGGGATGATCGCGCTGAATGGTCGACAACATCGCGCATTGCCGAGCGATGCCCGTGTGCATGGGCCATGACCTCCCCTTTCGCTGCTTTGCGGTTCCTGGGCGGGCTTGGGTGTGCCTGCCTGAGGTATATCGTCAATCAGGCGCGCATCGTGCGCCACCTCAACCTTGCCACCAAACCATCGGTAGCGTGCAGTTATGAACGTCCGCACTGACGCGCGCCCCGGCGCCGGTCACCAAACCGTGACCTCGTGCGACCCATCACACCCTGAAATCGCCGACGCTACCGCCCCCACTGACGCCAGCACACACGCTCCTTTAGTCCAGTTGGCGTGGAGTGATGAACTGCTGGGATACGACTTTGGTTGGGGGCATCCGATGGCCCCCTACCGGCTGGCTTCTACCCTTGACCTAGCGCGAGGAATCGGCCTGCTTGACAGCCCTGACCTGCAAGTTGTTCCGGCGCCTGTTGCCTCTGACGCTGTCATAGCCCGCATACACACCCGCGATTTTATTGCCGCCGTTCATCGGGCCATGCCTGACCCCACCTATGGCTTGGGCACCGAAGACTGCCCTGTTTTCCCCCACATGCACGACGCTGCCGCCCGGCAGGTGGGCGCATCCGTGCAGGTGGCATCCGCTGTCGCTAGTGGTCACGCCTTACACGGGATGAACATCGCCGGGGGGATGCATCACGCCCAGCCGGGGCACGCCTCCGGTTTTTGCATTTACAACGATGCCGCTGTTGCTGTCGCCCACCTACTTGACAGCCTTGACGTTTCTGGCCGCCAGCCCCGCATCGCCTACATTGATATTGACGCCCATCATGGTGACGGCGTTGAGACTGCCTTCTGGGATGACCCGCGTGTGATGACTATCTCAGTCCATCAGGATGGAGACACCCTTTTCCCTGGTTCTGGCCCTGCCACCGCTATCGGCGGCCCTCACGCCCCAGGCAGTGCCGTCAACATTGCCCTGCCCCCACGCACCACGTCACATGACTGGTTGCGAGCGTTCGGTTCCATCGTGCCTGCTGTTGTGGGCGCTTTTGCCCCCGACGTTATTGTGTCCCAGCATGGCTGTGACTCTCACGGCCGCGACCCCCTATCTGACTTGCGAGTCAGCGTCTATGCGCAAAACGCGGTCGCTGCTGAAATCCACCGTCTAGCTCACCAGTATTGCGGTGGCCGCTGGGTGGCCTTGGGGGGCGGCGGGTACGCCACCTACGATGTGGTGCCGCTGGTGTGGACGTCACTGCTGGCTGTTGCCTTGCACAGGCCCCTCGACTTGGCCCGTGACCTGCCTGTGGCCTGGGTGGGTGCTGTTGAGGAGGTGACTGGCATGGATGTGGCGACGCTGCTGGAAGAACCGACACCTTGGGAGCCGGAAAGTGTCCAGCAGACCCGTGTCGTTCACGTTGTCGGGCCTAGCGAGGGAGCGTCTGCCTGGCCGCCGACAGCGCCGACATCGCAGGTTCCTGCCGGGCTGACGCGGGCCGAAAAAGTATCGGCAGCGGTCACGGATGCTATCGCTGATACCCAAGGCAACATTTTCCCCCTGCTACACCTGGTATCCTGAACGCCGAACTTTATCGTTGGCCTTGGACCGCAACGCTGGGACCAACCTGTTCCACGTTGTATCCAGCCACATCCACTAGTTACCAGCAGGAGGGCCTCATGGGCTCCGTCATCAAGAAGCGCCGCAAGCGTATGGCGAAGAAGAAGCACCGCAAACTGCTTCGTAAAACTCGTCACCAGCGTCGTAACAAGAAGTGAGTTTCACCTCACGTGCATGAGCCCCGTCTTCCCGGCGGGGCTTTTTGCTGCCCGCATCAGGGGGGCGGTCAGGGGGTAGTCAGGGGGCGAGGCGGCGGCGGATGGCCCGGTAGATGACGCCGACAATCCAGGCGAGTCCGGCAGCGGAGGCGGTTTGTAGGCTGCGGTTGCGCACGCGGCGGCCCCGGCCACGGAACTCGCGGATAGGCCAGCCCGCATCACGGGCATGATTGCGTAGCCGCAGGTCAGGGTTGATAGGGCAGGGGTTTCCTACCGTGTTCATCATGGGTAGGTCGTTGAG
>JAITCK010000118.1 GCA_031283115.1 Cellulomonadaceae bacterium
CAAAATATGTGAAAACTTTGAGTTTCCCGGGCATTTTGCGCCCCGAGTGCGCCGATACTTGCACCAACAAGAGCGGTGAAGAGTGCAGTGCTGAGGCTTTTCTGCGCCGTTATTACGACACTCATGGTCGCTATACCGGTTCGCGGTTCGAGTCGTTTGGTCACCCATGGGACGCGATGGAAACTGCGAACGTGATTACGGCGAGTGACCTGTTGGCTGTTCAATGTTTGTCGGTCGACATGCCAGCCAAGGCCGCAATCAGCATTTTAGAAACGGATGCTGAACAAATTTCTGGCCTGCTCGCGCAGATTCCCATCGACTGCAACCTATGGGATGCTGAGGATGATGTCATTGGTGAGAATTCACCTGCGGATCAACTGTGGTGGGTGTTGCGCGGATATCATGGGATTGGCCCGGTCAAGGCGAGCAAGATCATGGCTCGCAAACGCGCCCGTCTCATCCCAATCTTTGACCAGATTGTCGGTAGACAACTTGGCATGGTGAACAAACGGGATCAGGTTGTTTCAGGCGGTCACTGGATGGGTATGCGTGCGCTATTGAACCAGCCTGTTCCAGGGGCCGATGTGCCGTTGCACAAATACCTTCAAGACCTCCACGCTGAGGCAGAGTTGTCCGAATTGGTCACCCCCTTGCGCATCTTTGATGTGGCCGTGTGGATGGATGGAAAGGCGAAGCAGAAATGAGCGCCACCATTGTCACCTGTCCAGCCGGTCACCAGGTTCCTGCCGGAGTGAAGTTTTGCACGCAGTGCGGCCAGTCTGTTCCGGCCGAGCCTTTTCACCACGGAAACACGCAGGTTTCACCTAGCGCCCCGTCAAACCCTTGGACGCGAAAACAAAAAGGCATCCTTGGAGCCATCTGTGTGCTTGGAGTTGCATTAGTGGCAATGGTCAGTGTCGCTGTCAGTGGTACAGCGGAGACTGGTTCGGCTGCGGGAGGATGGCAGGAAGGGGACTGTCTGCAACTTGGTCTTGGATCTAGGGATGACCTACAGGTTGAATGTGATAGTTCAATGCAGACACAAGCGACAATCCTGAGTGTTTATTCACGTTCTGATATTGAAAAAAACGGGTTATTTTCTTTAGAGGACGACTGCGAATCGCGAGGAAGTGGTTTAGCATTAGCAACCGTATCGGGAAGTCTTCTTCATGATCGCGCGCGCTACTTTTTTGATGATTATACTTCGCGAGAAGCGATTGAATGGCACCAGAGTTTTATAAGTGATAAGAGTGATGATGGGGCAGTTTGCTACTCAATAAATAGTGCTGGCATAAGAGTGCTCGATTCTCTGGAATCAGAGCATCGTCAAAAATTTCATACGAGAAGTGTAAATTCGCGCATTCAACATATCTCGACAATGTCAGGAAATATTCGCGATTTAGGTAATGTGACAGTTAGATCTATTTGTGTCATAGGTCCACCAGGTATCAGTTCTCAGCAAATTGAAGATGCTGTTTATCGAATTGCAGAAGCGGCGACGCGTCGGGTGAGTAGTTTCCGTGAACTTGAATTGCTCTCAGGAATAGTGAATGAGCAAGTGTGGTTTCAATGTAGTGATCGTCATCGCCCTGCTATGGACGCTATTTTTTCTGCTTTCCATGGTAACCGTTGACGATGATGATCGAAGAAAATCAAGGAAACATCATGAACAAATACTGCCCCAATGGGCATGAGACTAATCCTGGCGCGCGGTTTTGCGGGACGTGCGGTGTTGCTGTCGCCTCGCCACGTCCCGACGCAACCACACCAGTCGAGTCCGAAGAGACCAGGCTGCCCATTGCCGACGCTGCGGACAAGACCAAGCCAGACGATTCATCCCGAGGGGGACACCGTCGCATGGTGGCCACTGTTGTTACCGCAGTGCTTGTTATTGGTGGCGGCGTCGCAGTTGGCGTGACGGTTCTTGGATGGGGGCAAGCAGCCCCTGTGGTCGCTGCCGAAGCGGAGGACGATGGTTCTGATGTCGTGGTCGACGACGAGACGCCCGAGGTCGAAGAGGTCGCGCCGCCTGCTGCAGAAGAACCTGCGGTGGAGGTCGTTGACGAACGCAGCGATCTTGAGCGTGCGCTCGACCACTTCATTGCCACCGGTGATAACGGAGGAGTGCTGACCTACTCCGAAGGCAACAACTACATGGCTTGGTTGGCGGGAGAATCATGGGGTGACGGGCCTCCCCAACCGTTCGGAACGACCGCCGACCAGGCTTTTGTCCCCTTTCTTGATCAAATGGACTGGGAGTGGCTTCCGAGTGCCAGTTGCAATGCTGTGCCTGAGACGCATTGGGATGAGGCTCTTGGGGAAATTGTTCCGACCGGGAACTACATCGACGGGCAGTACTCGTGCAGCGTTGCGCGTGCCTACGGTTTTGGGATGATCGACTGGGGTGAATACTCATCTACAGCGGAATGGGGCGACGTGGAATGGGACATGCACACCAACCCAGACGGCACCTGGACTCGCGTGGAGTGGTTCTCATAGCGCGTGTCTCAACTGGTGCCACAGCGCGAAGACAACTATGGCCCGAGGAGGGCTAGAGGGACCACAGCAACCCCGTCTGGGCGGCGGTAGGCGTAGGGGCCGGTGTTGAGGACGATTTTGTCGGCGAGACGGGAACCTATCTGCGCGTGGAGCCAGTTGAGGTGGCGGGCATCATGGTCGCTGACGGAATCGGCTAACGGATCGTGATTTTTGATATCCCAATTCGACTGACCCAGAGCAGCCTTAAGAGTCGATGACTACCCAGATCCCGGCCTTGGTTGAGCCTTCACGATGCAGGCGCCCGGCAGCCTTCAGGTTGCTCAGTTGGCGGTCGATGGTGCGGCGCGATACACCCAGTGAATTGCTGAGATTTGCCCCTGTCATGTTCGGGTTGACGCGTAGCGCAGCGAGCACAGCCTCCGTCAGGTTTCTTCCGCCACTTCTTCCGCCATTTCTTCCGTCAAAGATGGCAGAGTAGGTGACAAGGACACTCTCGATAGCGGAAAGGATTGCGCTGAGACTGAACTCGAGAAACTTGGTGGCGTCGTTGTCCCGCTGGGATGTTCTCAGCGCTTGATAGTACTGTGGTCGGTTCTCGAAAATGACCGCCTCCATCGGCAGTGCAGCGAAAACTTTATTCCAGCGAGTCAGTATGAGGGTTTGCCACAGTCGCCCCATCCTGCCGTTGCCGTCGGCAAACGGATGGATTGTCTCGATCTCACAGTGGACGACAGCGCTGAGCAGCACCGGATGCAGGTCGGATTCGCGTGCCCAGGTAAACAAATCGCTGACCAGATTGGGCACGAACAGTGGCCGGGCACCCGTATGCACAGGGGTGTCTCCCTCGTAGACCGCTACATCTCCACTTCGGAACTGCCCGGCCTCTTTGATGAGCCCCTGGGTCAGCAGCTGATGGGCGGTCAGGAAGTCATCAACCTGGAAAGGGTCAAGGGTTGGCAGGTGGTCGTAAGCCTCGCGGGCATTTTTCACCTCGTGGATGTCAGCCGGGCGGCCCAGCACTCGCTTACCGTCGAGCAGGGCGGTCACCTGGGCTAAGGACAGCGGGTTACCTTCGATGGCCAGCGAGGAGTAAATAGACCGCACCCGGTTTTCCCTGTGCAGCCGGATACCCAGCTGGAAGTCGGTGCCCAGGTCGAGTCGCGTGATGCTCTCGACGATTTTTGCCAGATAGTCGGCTGCCTGCACCGTGATTGAGAACGGAGGGGTCGATGTCGCCGTCATCATGCACGCCCCATCACGAACGCACGCGGCGTTGAAAGAACGGCATATTGACCCACAGGCCAAGATTACCGGTACTCAGCGGTTCTTCTTCCGGGAAGTGTGTCGAACGGGTACAGATGTTAATGGTGCAATGTGACTCGCAGGAAGGCTACTCACGGCCTAGGCCGATGTCACACCTGGTTGGTTTGGGTTTGAGGCGGAAATCTGGCATAATTGGATGTCGGTTTGACTGGTTCACGGCCTGCGCACGGCAGGGCGACCCAGCGCCACCAACTCAAGGAGCATCATGAAGTCCGGTATCCACCCCGAATACGTCCCCACGAAGTTTGTGTGCACCTGCGGCAACTCCTTCGTTTCGCGCAGCACCGCCACCACCGGCGAAATCCACGTCGAAGTGTGCAGCGCCTGCCACCCCTTCTACACGGGCAAGCAGAAGATTCTCGACACCGGTGGCCGCGTGGCCCGCTTCGAGGCCCGTTACGGCAAGAAGCCTGCTGCTGCCAAGTAGGTAGCCGCGAAGCGCCTCGGGGTCCCCGCGAATCGCAGGAGCGTAGCGACGAGATTCGTGGGGTGAGCTGTGAGGCCCGCTACGGCAAGAAGCCTGCCGCCGCCAAGTAGCACCCTCAACGGCGCTGCCAGTCCGCCCGATAACCCGACAACCTCTCTAGGGGCAGTCGAGGCAATCGGACGCCGGACAGGCAGCGCCGTTTGCTATACATAGGCTTTGGAAGACGTTTTTAGATGATGGAGTTGCCATGACGGACCAGTTTGCAGGCGTCCAGCCCCTGCTTGACGAGCATGCCGAGATTGAAAAAGCCTTGGCTGACCCTGCCATTCACGCCGACGCAGGCCGGGCTAAGATGCTGGGTCGCCGCTACGCCGAGTTGGGCCGCATCGTCGCCTCCTACAACACCTGGCGGTCAGCCCACGACGACGCTGAGGCTGCTGCAGAAATGGCTGCCGAAGACGCCGAACTGGCCGCCGAACTGCCCGCCATGCGCGAGGCCGAAACCGCAGCAGCCGACAGCCTGCGCAACGTGCTCATCCCGCGCGACCCCGACGATGGCCGCGATGTCATCCTCGACATTCAGGCCGGTGCGGGCGGCGAAGAATCCGCCCTTTTCGCGGGCGACCTGCTGCGCATGTACCTGCGCTACGCCGAATCCAAAGGCTGGGCCACCCAAATTATCGAAACCACCGAAACCGACCTGGGCGGCTACAAGGACGTCCAGGTCGCCATCAAAGCCAAAGGCAATGTCGCGCCCGAGGATGGCGTGTGGGCCCACCTCAAATATGAGGGCGGCGTCCACCGGGTTCAGCGCGTCCCCGTCACTGAAACCCAAGGCCGCATCCACACGTCAGCGGCAGGCGTCTACGTCATGCCCGAAGTGGACGACCCCGGCGAGGTGGAAATCAACGACAACGACCTGAAAATCGACGTCTACCGGTCATCCGGTCCCGGCGGCCAGTCCGTCAACACGACCGACTCGGCAGTCCGCATCACCCACCTGCCCACCGGCATTGTCGTCGCCATGCAAAACGAAAAATCCCAGTTGCAAAACAAAGAGCAGGCCATGCGCGTGCTCCGTGCCCGCCTCCTGGCCGCCCAAGCCGAGGCCGCCGCAGCCGAAAACGCCGACATGCGCCGGTCTCAAGTCCGCACCGTCGACCGGTCCGAACGCATCCGCACCTACAACTTCCCCGAAAACCGTATCGCCGACCACCGCACCGGCTACAAGGCCTACAACCTCGATCACGTCCTCGCAGGTGACCTGGAACCGGTAGTACAGTCCGCTATCACTGCTGACGAGGCAGCCCGCCTCGCCTCTGTCGGGTCTGATGACTGACGCGCCCGCCGTCGCGGCCATGCCCATCACCACCGACGGCCCCGCAGCGGACGACCATCATGTGCGGGCCGTCATCATTGAAGGCATCGCCCGCCTCATGGACGCCGACGTTCCCAGCCCGGCCCCCGACGCGGAAATCCTGCTCACCCACGTACTCGACGTTGACCGCGCTCAACTCACGCGGATGCGCATCCTGGGCCACATGGTGCCCGACATCGCCTACCGTGACTTCTGGCATCTCATCGCCCAACGGGCGGCCCGCATCCCCCTGCAACACCTGACCGGTCAGGCCCCCTTCCGCAACCTGACCCTGGCCGTCGGCCCGGGAGTTTTCATCCCCCGCCCCGAAACCGAAGAGGTCGCCCAAGCGGCTATCGACGAGGCCCGCCGCATCACCAGCGAAGGCCGGAGTGGGAAGGCCACCCCCGTCGTTGTCGACCTCTGCACCGGCTCAGCAGCAATCGCACTCGCCGTAGCAACAGAAGTCCCAGAATCACAGGTTTACGCCGTCGAACTCGACGCCGCCGCCCACGCCTGGGCGCATCGTAACGTCACCCAGGCAGGCGCAGAAAACCTCACCCTCATCAAGGCTGACGCGCGCACGGCCCTCCAAGACCTCAACGGCCAAGCAGACATCGTCGTCTCTAACCCGCCCTACATTCCGCCCAACGCCACCCCCCGCGACCCGGAGGTTGCCGACCATGACCCGGCTGTCGCCCTCTACGGCCTGGGCGTAGACGGCCTGGAAGTCCCACGCGGCATCGCCGCCGCAGCAGCCCGTCTCCTCAAACCGGGCGGCCTGTTCATCATGGAGCACGCCGAAGTCCAGGCGGCAGCAGCCCGCACCATGCTCGAAACCATCGTCGATGCGACACACGCCAACATGACAGGCGCCCACGCGACCGCCACCACTTCGGCCTTCACCAACATCGCCACGCGGAACGACCTCACCGGCCGCCCTCGCATGGTCACGGCCCGCCGCATGGAACACTGATGCCGTGAGGGTTTACCTGCTTCTCATGCTTGTGGCTGCGGCAGTCACCTATTTGGCGACCCCGTCGGCCCGTTGGCTTGCCCGTAAAACGCACGCCGTGTCGGCGGTGCGGGCCCGTGACGTGCACACGACGCCAACGCCCCGCCTGGGCGGTCTGGCTATTTTGGGCGGGATCATTGTGGCTACTTTGGTGGCGTCACGGATCCAGTTTTTGTCGGGCGTGTTTTCCAGCCCGGAGGTGTGGGGGATTACTGGCGGTGCGCTGATTGTCGCCCTGCTGGGTTGGGCTGATGACGTGTGGGATCTTGACTGGATGGCTAAGTTGAGCGGTCAGATTCTTGCGGGCGGGTTTATGGCGATGATGCAGGTGCAGTTGCTGTCGTGGCCTATTCCGGGGATGCTCACTATCCCAGGCTCACGCCTGTCTTTGCTGGTCACCGTCGTGATTGTGGTGGCGACTATGAATGCTGTGAACTTTGTTGACGGCTTGGATGGTTTGGCGTCGGGCATGATCGCTATTGGTGGTGCCGCGTTTTTCTTGTACACCTATGAGATTACCCGGCAAACCAGTTCGGAAGATTATTCGTCGTTGACGCTGCTGTTGCTGGCAGTGTTGGTGGGCGCCTGCCTGGGCTTTCTGCCACACAACTTTTTTCCGTCCCACATTTTCATGGGCGATTCCGGGTCGATGGTGTTGGGTCTGGTGCTTGCGGGGGCGACCATTTCGGTGACGGGTCGCGTCAACCCGACTCTCTTGGAAGGGGCGCGCGGCCTGCCAGTGTTTGCCCCTTTGCTGCTGCCGGTGGCCGTGGTCATTTTGCCCATGCTTGACATGGTGAGCGCCGTGATTAGACGCCTGGCTAAGGGCCGATCGCCTTTCAGCCCGGACAGGATGCACCTTCACCACCGGATGCTTCAACTAGGCCATTCCCACCGTCGTGCCGTAGTGATCTTGTACCTGTGGACGGCCGTGTTTGCTTTCGGTGCCGCCTCGCTGATCTGGTGGCCTTGGCCGGTGACCTTGGCAGTTTTGACGGCGGTGGCCCTGCTGGCAGCCTTGTTGACCTTTGGTCCTTTGCGC
>JAITCK010000195.1 GCA_031283115.1 Cellulomonadaceae bacterium
CTTGCCTTGACTCTGCCTGGCGACTCGCCTTTGGAGGGGACGCGGGTGGGGGCTATCGAATGGCCGACAGACACCGTGCTGGCCTGCATTATTCGCGGCGACCGGCCGCTGACCCCATCCATTGACGACACCTTGGAGACAGGTGACGAGTTGCTTTTTGTTACTGGCCGCGATGCGTCCATGAGCGATTTGCGTGACTTGTTGGTCGGGCCTGCCGCCGATAGCGATGGTCGTGATGACGATGACGCCCGCAATGGCTTGATCGACAATCGCGGCATCGTCACCTCTATGCGTGCCGGAACCGCCACGCCCTAGGTAGTTCCGACCGCGTAGTTTCTGCGTAGTTTCGACTATCGATGGCCGTGCATCGGCCCTGCTCAACTGCCTTATGCGGGGCCGTTTTCAGGTTCCGGGGGTTCAACCGGCGCGGGAGGCGGGGTTGGCGCAGGCGCTGGCGGGGGTGTCGGCGCGGGGGGTGCTGGCACTGGCGGGGCAGGTTGCACGGGTGCAGGCTGCTGGGGCGAAGGCGCTGACGGTGCGGCGGGCACGTACTGGTCGTAGTAGCCGTCGTCGCCGTAGCCTTCACCCTCCATGTCGGCGGGGCGGAAGGTTCCCACCAGGGCAGGGTCGGGCGCGCTGAAGGCCAGGTTTTCTTGGCCTTCGAGTGCCCGGTTCATAAAGGCCTGCCAGAGGGGGGCAGCCACTGTGGAACCGAAGAGGGTGCGAATGAACCGACCTTCGAGGCGAATGTTGAAGTTGACGCGCTCACCTTGGGACTGGCCCACCCACACGGCGGTGGACAGTTGGGGGGTGTAGCCGACAAACCAGGTTTGCGACGACCCCTGGTTGGTGCCTGTCTTGCCTGCGGAGACGCGGCCTCCAGCCAGGCGGTTTTGCCGGGCGGTGCCGTGGGTCATCACATGTTGGAGGGCATACGTGGTGGTTGCGGCCACGTTGGCGGGGATGGCTTCTTCCACGCAGTTGGCGCTGGGTACAGCCATTTCTTCGCCGTTGGGCCGCACCACGGAGGTGATGGCGATGGGGGCGCAGTAGGTGCCGTTGGCGGCCAGGGTGGCGTGGGCGGCAGCCATGGACAGGGGGGTGGAGTTTTCTGTGCCAAGCACCATGGCCGGGGTGATGAAAATGTCATCGGGTGTGGGGTTGAACAGGGGGGCTCCGCCGCGTTGAACGGTGGGACGGAAGCCCATGTCCCAGGCGGTGTCACGCACGGAGCACAGATCCAACTGGGTGGCCATGGCAGCAAAGGCCGTGTTGACGGAGTTGTACATGGCGCGGGTCACGGACAGGGAGCCGGTGTTGCGGCCTTCAACGTTTCTGGGGCCCCAGGGGGCGCCACCGAAGGAGGCGCAGGATGCGGAGAACTGGCTTTGTGGCCGCTGGATCACGTTGGCGTTGACGTGTTCGTTGAGGGTGTGGCCTTCACGCAGCCAGTCGGCCAGCACAAAGGTTTTGAACACTGAACCGGTCTGGAATCCGCGGGAGGCGCCGTGGGTGGGGCCTGCCGAGAAGTTGACGGCGGTGGTGCCGGGGGCAGGGTTGCGGTTGGGGTCGAAGGGCACGTTTTGTGCCATGGCCCGGATCATGCCGGTGCCCGGTTCTACGGAGACGACGGCGGCTTCCAGGCCAGCAGTGTTTCCGGCGGGCACACGGGAGGTGACCTCATCGACGGCGGCGCGCTGCATGTCCACGTCGAGGGTGGTGGTGATGCGCAGGCCGCCGCGGTGGAGCAGGGCAACCCGGTCGGCTTCGGTGGCGCCGAACTCGGGGCTGTTGCGGATTTCGTTGATGACGTAGTCGCAGAAGAAGGCGGCGCCGCCTGCTGCCTGGCAGCCCACGGGTACGGGGGTGATGTTGAGGGTTTCTTCGACGGGGGCGTCGCGGGCTTCGATCCATTCGCTTTCGCTGATGTGGCCGTGGAGGTACATCTGGCGCAGCACGATGTTGCGGCGCTGCTGGGACAGTTCAGGGTTGGCGGTGGGGTCGAAGTGGGCGGGCGCGTTGGTGACGCCGGCGATGGTGGCCGCCTGGACGGGGGTGAGTTGGGCTGCCGTAGTGTTGAAGAAGAAGCGGGCGGCGGCTTCGACGCCGAAAATGTTGTTGCGGCCAAACTGGGCGATGTTGAGGTAGCCCTCAAGGATGTCTTCTTTGGAGACTTCTTGCTCTAGGGCTAGGGCCATCCAGGCTTCGCGGGCTTTGCGGCCCATCGATTCGGCTTGGGCGTCGAGGATGCCGAAGGGGTCGTCGTCGTGGTAGGCCGCGTCGATGAGGCGGTTTTTCACGTATTGCATGGTGATGGTGGAGGCGCCTTGGGTGCTGCCACCTTGCATGTTGTTGACGAAGGCACGCACGATGCCGCGCATGTCGACGCCGTCGTGGTCGAAGAACCGTTCGTCTTCGATGGCGATGACGGCGTTGACCATGTGGTCGGAAATCTGGTCGAGGGGGACGACAATCCGGTTTTGCGCGTAGAAGGTGGCCAGCAGGTCACCGTTGGCGGCGTAGAGGGTGGACGCTTGGGCCAGGGGTGCCCGGTAGAGGTCGACGGCCATTTCGTCGACGATGCGTTCTGCCGGGGAGCCGACGACGCGACCTGCTGCGGTTGCCATGGACACGAAGAAGCCGGAGGCGACTACTCCGCCAGCGGTGGCGACAAGCACGAAGGCCACCAGCATGGTGACGAGTTTGCGGGCCGGGATTGCGTGGGCGCGGCGGGGGCGCTCGGATGCCGATGGGAAGGATCCGAGCAACGTCACATTGTTCGTTCCGTTCTCCATAGGCGAAAGGGTAGGCGGCTGGCGCTTACTGTTTGTCCGTTAGGCGCAAGATGATGGGGTTTCAGTCACCCTGTGCGTCATTGCGGGCATTGCCTTGCGCACCAGCATGTTCACCACTGTGGGCGTCACGGATGGTGGCCCAGGTGAGCCACAGCACCAGGCCCCACAGGGGAACGCCCATGACTAGGCGGGCGGTGCCCAGCCAGCCGATGGTTCCGTCGATGAAGAGGGGCACTTGTACGGCGAGGCGCAGGGCGAACATTCCCACCCACAGCCAGGTGGCCACCGTGTAACGCTGGACTAGGGCAGGGTTGCGGCGCCAGGCGAACATGTGCGCAAAGGGGTTGGGTTCTGCCGCCGTGTCAGCGATTTCGGTTGCTTCGGCTGTGTCGCTTGTGTCGAAGTCTTCAACGGCCAAGCCGTTGACGTCTCCCCGTTCACGTACCGGATGGACGGACTCGGCGGGTTCGTTGCTGTCCGCTGGGGTTTGGGCTGGCTGTTTGGCTTGGTCGCGGAAGCTTTCGGCGGTGAAGCCGCTGCGAATCATCTCGACGACTAGGCCGACGGCGGGCCAGCGCACGGCGATGGAGACGAGTACGGCGACCAGGTAGATGGCGTTGGTCCATAAGCCCCAGGCGAAGAAGTCTTGGGCTTGGCCTGACCGCCAAGCCCAGAGCACGCCGATGGCCACACCTAGCAGGCCGCCTGCCGCCTGGGTGACGGGGGTTCGTTGGGCTAGGCGCATGGCCACGGCAACCAGGGCGGCAGCGACGGCGGCGATCAGGGCCCAGCCCAGCCGCTCCCCCATCGTGACAAAAACGACGATGAACACAAAGCCGGGCAGCACGGATTCGATGAGGCCGCGTAGGCCGCCCATGGCTGCCAAAAAGTGGAACTCGTCGGCGGTGACGGCTTGGACGCCACGCGCAGGCTGGGGTGCAGATGCGGGGCGAGCGGGCTCAGCAGAACCATCGGGTTCTGGCCCGGTCGCGGGCTGGTTGGCAGTG
>JAITCK010000218.1 GCA_031283115.1 Cellulomonadaceae bacterium
ACGACGGCGACCACATCGCCGCGCCCCACACCAGCGGAGACGGCTGCATGGTAGCCGGTGGACATGACGTCGGCCAGGGTGAGCAGGTGGGGGACCAGGGATTTTGCTTCGACTTCCGCTTCGCTCAGGCCCACAGGGAAGAGGGAGTTTTGGGCTAGTGGCAGGCGAATGTATTGGCCCTGGCAGCCGTCTACCGGGTATCCGGCCCGGTCAGGGCCGCCAAAGAAAGTGACTTCATCGCAGGCTGACGGGAAGCCGCTGCGGCAGGCCTGGCAGATGCCGCAGTTGAGGGAGAAAGGCAAGATGACAAAGTCGCCCCGCTTGACGCTAGACACTTCCCCGCCCAAGTCTTCGACCACGCCAATGGCTTCATGGCCGATGGTGTGTGGGGAGTCTGTGGGGGTGATGCCGCGGTAAGGCCACAGGTCAGACCCGCACACGCAGGCGGCGACTACCCGCACAATGGCGTCGTAAGGTGTGTAAATCTGCGGGTCGGGCCGGTCTTCCGCCCGAACGTCTCCGGCCTTGTGAAGCACTGCAGCAAGCATGAGTCCTACGGTAGTGCGGTAGCCCTCATGCGGCCTGTCGGCGTCGGAAGAACGTATCTGCGGGGCGGCTGCCAGTAGATTAGGGGGGTGCAGCAGGTGGAGCAGCAGGTAGACCAAGCGGCTGAAACGGCGCCAACCTATGAGCAGGGGGCCTTAGACCCGGCTGTTGTCGGGTCAGTTCCCCGCCCGGCAGAAGGCGAGCATGGGCCGTCATCACGGTACGGGGACGCCGATGTGGAACGGTTTGTGCAAGAGACCCGCAAGCAGCCGTCGCGCACACCTTTTGAACGAGACCGGGCCCGGGTTGTCCATTCGTCGGCCATGCGGCGCCTAGGCGCAAAAACGCAGGTTCTCACGCCAGGAACGGACGATTTTTCACGTACCCGGTTGACCCACTCTTTGGAGGTAGCGCAGATTGGCCGCGAGATGGGTAAAGGGCTGGGCTGCGACCCCGACCTGGTAGATACGGCCTGCCTCACCCACGATTTAGGCCACCCGCCTTTTGGCCACAACGGGGAGTTGGCCCTAGCCCGGCTCGCATCGGACATTGGCGGTTTCGAAGGCAACGCCCAAACGTTACGCCTGCTCACTCGCCTAGAACCCAAGGTGTTACGGGCCGATGGTCGCGGGGTGGGTTTGAATCTTACGCGCGCATCGCTGGATGCTTCCGTCAAATATCCCTGGGCGCTAGGGGAAGGCCCCGCCCGGCCTGACGGGACAGTGACCAGCAAGTTTGGGGTGTACCCGGATGATACGGACGTTTTTGACTGGCTACGGCTCGGCGCCCCACCCGGGGTGCGGTCGATGGAGGCGCAGGTCATGGACTTGGCCGACGATATCGCCTATTCGGTGCACGATGTTGAAGATGCTGTGGTGTCTGGCCGGGTCGATCTAGCCCTGCTTGATTCCGCTGAGGAGCAGGATCGCATCATTGACGCGACCCGCACCTGGTATGGCGCCTGGCATAGCGCTGACGCCTTGGCTGCCGCCTTGACTCGCCTGCGGGAGGCCGGGCATTTACGGCCAGGCTTTGACGGATCCAGGGCCGGGCTGGCCCACCTGAAAAACTTGACCAGTCAACTGATCGGGCGGTTTTCTGGGGCAGCCCAGGCTGCCACCGTTGAACAGTATGGGCCGGGCCCGCACACCCGCTATTCGGCCCGGCTGGTCATCCCGCAAGAAACAGCCACCGAGATTCTGCTACTCAAAGGCATTGCCGTCACCTACGTCATGGCTCCGCGCGGCAAAGAGCCTGTCTATCAGGCACAACGCCAAGTCATCGCCGACCTGGTGGAGGTGCTTGTTGACCGGGCGCCCACCGCTTTGGAGCCGCAGTTCGCCGCCGACTGGCAGGCAGCACCTGACGATGCCGCCCGCCTGCGCGCCATCATCGACCAGGTGGCCTCCTTGACTGACGTATCGGCAACCTACTGGCATGCCCGCCTGGTGGGCGGGTCACAGCATTGGGGTGGCGGGGAGATCGCCTCGACCGGCTTCCCTTGGCTGGGTGCCTGACGGCGGATGTCTGAGACCCGGCAGATGGTCGAGGACTCGGCAGGTGGCTGAAACGTGATGGGCGCCTGAAATCTGGTAGGCGAGTGGAACGCGGGTGGGCGACGGAAACCGGCCCAGTAGCGGGTTTTTCGAGGCGGCACCGTCGGAATGTCCCAGGGGACGTTTACACTCGCAGGCATGGCGGGACTGATCAAACGCGAGGACGTTGATGCCGTCCGTGAGCGTGCCCGCATTGAAGACATTATTGGCGCCCATGTCACGCTCAAACCGGCCGGGGTGGGGTCACTCAAAGGTTTGTGCCCCTTCCATGATGAGCGCACGCCGTCGTTCAACGTTCGCCCGGCTACGGGCCGGTACAAGTGTTTCGGCTGCGGTGAAGGCGGGGACGTCATCACCTTTGTGGAGAAGATTGACGGCCTGAGTTTCGCTGAGGCTGTGGAACATTTGGCCGCAATGGTGGGCGTGGAGTTGCGGTATGAGGATTCGCGCACAGGCGCCCTCCAGGCAGGGCAGGGTCAGCGCGGCCCCGACGCGGGCACACGGCAACGCCTGTTTGCTGCGAACGCTGCCGCCGCCGACTTTTATGCCGCCCAACTGTTGACCGGCGAGGCGGCCCTGGCCCGGAAAATGCTTTTTGACCGCAGTTTTGACCGGGCTGACGCGGAACGGTTCGGCGTGGGTTACGCCCCCAACGTCGATAAAGGCTGGGACAACCTTGCCCGCTACCTGCAAGGCAAAGGCTTCACGCAGGCTGAACTCAAAGCAGCCGGTCTGGTGCTTGACGGCAAACGGCCAGGCAGCATGTATGACAGGTTCCGGGGCCGCCTCATCTGGCCTATCCGTGACACTACTGGTGCTGTGGTCGGCTTTGGGGCGCGGCGTTTATATGATGATGACCAGGGGCCAAAGTACCTCAACACGCCTGAGACGCCGCTGTATAAGAAGGCCAAGGTCCTGTACGGCATCGACTTGGCCAAGAAGGCTATCGCTGCGACCAAGCGGGTTGTTGTTGTCGAAGGCTATACGGATGTGATGGCCGCCCACCTGTCTGGCATCGAATCGGCTGTTGCCACCTGCGGTACGGCCTTTGGGGCCGAGCATGCCCGCACTGTCGAACGTTTTTTCCACGGAGACCGTTCTGCTCGCCTGACCTTCACCTTTGATGGAGATTCTGCAGGCCAGGCCGCTGCCGTCCATGCTTACGAGGTGGTGCGTGACCTGCCGCTAGTGTTGCAGGCCGCCTTGGTGCCTGGTGGCATGGATCCGTGTGATTTGCGGATGGCG
>JAITCK010000012.1 GCA_031283115.1 Cellulomonadaceae bacterium
TATCGCCAGTTATTCGCACGCCTTCTGGGTGTCGGCTGGCATGTTCCTGGGCGGCGCCATTGTCACGGCCCTGCTTTTCCGCACCCGAGCAGATTCGATAGCCCGGCTGGAATCCGCAGAACAGCAGCCAGCCGAGTAGGCTGCGGCGGCTCCTCCCCTATGACACCCGCTCACACGCTGCACTTTCCCAGGTGCTCCCGGGTGCCACCTTCTTCTGAGTTGCTGATTCCCGCGTCGCCGTCAGTCGCTCAGTTGTTCAGTTGAGCAGGGCGGCAAGGGTCGCGGGGATAGCGTTGGCCACGTCAAGGGCAGCCAG
Organism: Cellulomonadaceae bacterium; assembly: GCA_031283115.1. GTDB lineage: Bacteria > Actinomycetota > Actinomycetes > Actinomycetales > Cellulomonadaceae > Xylanimonas. Next base: position 317 of record JAITCK010000012.1, read on the forward strand.
CGGGCCACCCTGACTGGCCCTACCTGCGGCGTAACCATGAACGAGGGCGGCACCAGCAGCCACCTGGGCGGCCAACGCCGGATCACTGACGACGGCGGCACTGTGGGCGGCAAGCATGGCCCCGAGTAAGCCTGCAAGCACGTCACCGGCTCCGGCTGTTGCCAGCCAGGCGGGGGCGTCGGCCTGGGAAAAGGTGGCACCGCCTGGGCCAACAACCAGGGTCATTGCCCCTTTGAGCAGCACTGTCGCTCCGGTGAGTTCTTGTGCCCTCCTGGCCCAGCGCAAGGGTTCATCCTCCACAGCGATACGGTCTACCTTCTCGCCGCGGGCTTGGAGTAGGCGGGCTAACTCTCCGGCGTGGGGGGTGAGCACCACCCAGGCGGGCAGGGTGTCGGTGACCAGCGGCAGGGCGCCAGCGTCAACCACTGCTGGGATGGGCGGGTCTTGCACTCCGAGCAGTTTGCCGGATACAGCCGCGAGCGCCGACCGTGCCCGTTGGCTTTGACCGTCGTCGTCTCCTTCGCCTGGCAGGCCGGGCCCCAGCACGTAGGCCTGGACTCGTCCCGGGGCGGCTACTACTTCAGGGCGGGCGGTGATCACCATGCGGGCGACAGATTCTGGACCCAGGTAGCGCACCATTCCAGCACCGGTTTTTACTGCCGCTGATGCGGCGAGGATGGCTGCGCCAGGGTAGGCGGTTGTTCCGGCGATCAGGCCGACTACCCCGCGCGTGTACTTGTGGTCGCGCGGTCCGGGCACTGGCCAGCTTTTTGCAACGTCGGCGGCGGTGAGGCGTTGCACTGCCGACTGTGCACCTGACGGGATGCCTGGCAGGGCGCCTGCCTGCGAGTTGGTCATGCTTCCATTGTCGCCGACCATGCCCTGTCACGCCTGGCGGGCCTGTCCACCGCGCTGAGGCTGTGGACAGCGCAACCTCTGAAAGAAGCACCACCTCCCCCACCTGCCCTTCGCCGTCTGATGATGACGGCACCAACGCCGGTGTCGTTGTTCAAGCGGTCGACGGCAGCGGGGCCACCATCTGGACTAAAATCTACACGGAGCCCATCACTACCGGCGCCTCCAGTTAGCGGCCTGCAAGGCAATCAAGACAATCACCCCAAAACAACACGTCAAAGCCCCGACAGGCCGTGCGCTTGCCGGGGCTTCGGCGTAGGTTGGGTTCATGCGTTTTGGAATGTTTATCCCTCAAGGTTGGCGTCACGATCTCACGGAGGTCGCACCGGAAAATCAGTGGGAGGCCATGCGCACCCTGCTGGAACGTGCAGACACTGCCGCCTCCCCCGCAGGTCACGCCTGGGAGTCGGTGTGGGTGTACGACCACTTCCACACTGTTCCCCTCCCCACCGACCATGCCACCCATGAGGCCTGGACTCTCATGGCTGCTTTTGCTGCCGCATCGTCGCGGGTGAGGTTGGGGCAAATGTGTTCGTGCATGGCCTACCGCGAACCCACCTACCTGGCCAAGGTGGCCGCCACCGTCGATGCCATCAGCGGTGGTCGCACCGAAATGGGTATCGGTGCTGGCTGGTATGAGCATGAGTGGCGGGCCTACGGCTACGGTTTCCCCACGGCAGGCCAGCGCCTACTCGCTTTGGACGAGGGCGTACAGATTATGGCCCAGATGTGGCGCACTGGCGACAGCGGCACCTTTGAGGGTAAGCGCTATCAGGTGGATGGTGCCCGCTGCTACCCGCAGCCCCTGCAAACCCTGTCCATTGACGGTGACAACGTCCCCTCTATCCCCTTGTGGATTGCTGGGGGTGGGGAACGAAAAACTCTGCTCACGGCCGCCAAATATGCTCAATACACCAACTTTGCTTCCGACCTGGAAGGTTTCGCCCACAAGTCGTCTGTGCTCAAAGCCCACTGTGAAGATGTTGGCCGGGACTACAACGACATCGTTCGTTCAGCCAACTACAACGTGCTCATCGGTACGCCCGCTGAGATTGACGACAAGTTGGCCTGGCTGGAATCCGTCTACCGTAAGCACACCCCTGAACGGGCCGATGCTGAACTGGAAGGCTGGAAGAACACCCCCCTGCGCGGCACCCCCGAGCAGGTGGTCGACCAGTTGAAGGAGTTGGAAGCCATCGGCATGACCTACTGCATCACCTACTTCCCCAACGCTGTCGAGGACACCGGTCAAATCGACCTCTTCGAAAAGGACGTCATCCCCGCCCTCCAGTGACCTTCACCGGGTCACTCCCAACATCAGATGCCCCTCCCGCCTCAAAGGCCGGGAGGGGCATTTACTTAGGCTGCTTCGGCGATAACAAAAGCGGACGCGATTCCGGCGTCATGGGTGAGGCTGAGATGCCAGTGGGTGACACCCAGCGCTTCAGCGCGCGCGGCCACTGTTCCGGTGGCCTCGATAGTGGGCGGCCCGCCCAGGGTGCGGGTCACGGTCACGTCATGCCAAGCCAGGTTACCGGGCGCCCCTAGCGCCTTAGCAATAGCCTCTTTGGCGGCAAACCGTGCCGCCAAAGAGTTAGACGGCAGGTCGCGTTCAGCCTCGGTAAAGAGTTTGTCCCGTAGCCTCGGAGTCGCCGCTAAGGTCGCCACAAAGCGGGCAACATCCACAACATCAAGGCCAATCCCAACAATCATCAGACCCTCTTCTCGGCGGGAACCCAGGCTCGGTGTGTTTCGTCTTGACGAAACGCACCGAGAGCGCCGCAGGCATCCACTGTAAGCCGTGAAGGCCCCAGTGGGGCCTTCACCAAGGCACGCAGGTGGCCGCCGCAGGCCACACTAGCCCTACTCAACCGTCACAGACTTGGCCAGGTTTCTGGGCTGGTCAACATCCAAGCCTTTGACCGTCGCCAACTCCATGGCAAAAATCTGTAGAGGGATGGCGGCCAGCAGGGGCTGCATCAGAGTGGGAGCTTGAGGAATCCAGAAGATTTCGTCGGCGTAAGGCACCACCGTGTCGTCGCCGTCTTCTGCGATAACAAAAGTTTTTGCCCCACGTGCGCGCACTTCTTGAATGTTGGACACCACTTTGGAGTGCAGGCCGGTACGGGATCGCGGCGAAGGCACGATGACGAATACCGGCTGGCCTTCGTCAATGAGGGCGATGGGGCCGTGCTTCAACTCGCCTGCGGCGAAACCTTCGGCGTGAATATAGGCGAGTTCTTTCAACTTCAACGCGCCTTCCATCGCTACCGGATAACTGACGTGGCGGCCAAGGAAGAGCACAGAGGTGGCCTGTTTCATGGACCGGGCGGTGGCTTTGACGTATTCGCCGCGCTGGATGACGGTCTCTACTTTTTCGGGGATGGCCCGCAGTTCCCGCAGCAAGGCGTCGATTTCGTCGCTGAACTTGTTGCCCCGCAGTTGGGCCAGGTACATGCCCAGCAGGTAGGCGGCAGTGATTTGCGCCAAGAAGGCTTTGGTGGAGGCCACAGCAATTTCGGGGCCGGCGTGCGTGTAGAGCACGGCGTCGGATTCGCGGGGGATGGTGGATCCGTGGGCGTTGACGATGGACAGGACTTTGGCGCCTTGTTCGCGGGCGTGGCGTACAGCCATGAGGGTGTCCATGGTTTCGCCGGATTGCGAGATGGCGACCACCAGGGTTTGGGCGTCAACGATGGGGTCGCGGTAGCGGAACTCGTGGGCTAGTTCTACTTCGACGGGGATGCGGCACCAGTGTTCGATAGCGTATTTGGCGACTTGGCCAGCGTAGGCGGCGGTTCCGCAGGCGATGACGATGATTTTGTCGACGGACCGCAGCAGGGCTTCGTCGATGCGGATTTCGTCGAGTTGAATGTGGCCGGAGGCGTCGGTGCGGCCACGCAGGGTGTCGGCGACGGCTTGGGGCTGGTCATGGATTTCTTTGTCCATGAAGGATGAGAACCCGCCTTTTTCGGCGGCGTTGGCGTCCCAGTCCACGGTGTAGCGTTTGCCTTCGGCGCGCGCCCCAGTGAAGTCGATGATGTCGATGGAGTCGGGGGTGATGGTGACGATCTGGTCTTGGGCCAGTTCCATCGCTTCTTTGGTGTAGGCGATGAAGGCAGCCACGTCGGATCCGAGGAAGTTTTCGCCTTCGCCGATACCGACAACCAGCGGGGAGTCGTGGCGGGCGCCTACTACCGTGTGAGGGTTGTCGGTGTGGACGGCCAGCAGGGTGAAGGTGCCGCGCAGCATGGTGGCGGTGATGCGCATGGCTTCGGTGAGGTTGCCAGCAGACCGGTAGTTGCGGGCCAGCAGTTGGGCGGCCACTTCGGTGTCGGTTTCGCTGAGGAAGGTGACGCCTTGGTCTAGCAGTTCTGCTTTGAGTTCGGCAAAGTTTTCGATGATGCCGTTGTGGATGACGGCTAGGCGTCCGTCATCGGCCAGGTGGGGGTGGGCGTTGAGGTCGGTGGGGCCGCCGTGGGTGGCCCAGCGGGTGTGGCCGATGGCGGCGGTGGCGTCAGGTAGGGGGCTGGCGTCGATGACGGCGGCCAAGTTGCTCAGTTTGCCGGACTTTTTAGCCCAGGCCACCTGGTCAAAACCGGGTGCGACCAGGGCAACGCCTGCCGAGTCGTAGCCCCGGTATTCGAGCCTGCGCAGGCCTTCCATGACCACTTCGAGGGGGCGGGTAGAGGGTTCTACAGCGGCGGCAGCCTGACGGCCCGTATATCCAACGATTCCACACATGCGCACTATCTTAGTGGCAGGCAGAATAGGGGGGTGACTACTTTGCCTTCCGTGAGCACGCCAGCCCCGGCAACTGAGTATTCGCCCTACATAGATTTTGACCGGGCGGCCTGGTCGCGCCTGTCTGAATCGACGCCGTTGCCGTTGACGGAAGCGGACGTGCGCCGCCTGCGTGGCCTGGGTGACCCTATCGAACTGTCTGAGGTGGACACCATTTACCGGCCCCTGTCACGGCTGCTGTCTCTGTACGTGACGGCAACGTCTACCTTGCATCGGGCGTCGTCTACTTTTCTGGGTGAGGCGCAACCGAAAACGCCTTACGTGATTGGCGTGGCCGGGTCGGTGGCGGTGGGCAAGTCGACAACCAGCCGTATTTTGCGGGAGATGATGGCGCGCTGGCCGGAAACTCCGCACGTTGAACTGGTGACAACGGATGGTTTTCTTTTCCCCAACGCCGTCTTGGAGGACCGGGGTCTGATGAAACGTAAGGGCTTTCCGGAAACTTACAATCGTCGTGCCTTGCTCAATTTTGTCCGCCGGGTCAAGGCGGGTGAACCAGAGGTGACTGCCCCCGTCTACTCCCACACCACCTACGATATTGTTCCTGGCGAGCAGACGGTTGTTCATCAGCCGGACGTGCTCATTATTGAGGGGCTCAACGTGATGCAGCCGTCCCGGCCTGGGACGACAGCCGACTCGTACACGTCGGTCAGTGACTATTTTGATTTCTCCATTTACGTGGATGCCCGCACCCGTGACATCCGCAAATGGTATGTGGAGAGGTTTATGACCTTACGTGAGACGGCTTTCACTAACCCGGACAACTATTTCCACCAGTACGCCAGCCTGGACGATGACAGCGCCATCGAGACTGCCTTGTCCATTTGGGAGTCCATCAACGCCCCCAACCTAGTGCAAAACATTGCCCCCACTAAGGGCCGCGCCACCTTGCAGTTGACTAAGGGTGAAGCCCATTCAATCCAAAGGGTCCGGCTCAGAAAACTGTGACCTTCGGTCACTTTCATCTGTCCCGTCACCTTTTTTGGTGATGAGTTGGACGATAGGGTCGACGATGAATCCGACTAGCGTGCCTGCGACAATCCCTGCGGCCATAGCGACGAGCGGGTGGTCGGCCAGCCAGGCTCCGGCCGCGAATCCGATGAGGGAGGCGTTGAGCGCCCACATGGGGGCGGCTATACCTGAAACCAACATGAAGCGTTTACGAGGGTAGCCGAGGGCTCCGGCTGTCATGTTGACGGCGATGCGGCCTAAGGGAATGTAGCGGGCAGCGATAATGAATGAGGTTCCCCGCCTGGCGAGGGCGCGCTGGGCCCAGGCGACGGTGGCTCGTCCTTTGGCGGTGCGTAGGGGCGGTACCCGGTCGGTGCCGATGCGCTGGCCGATGGTGTAAGCCACTTGGTCTCCGCACCAGGCGCCAACGGCGGCGACAATGAGGAGAAGCCACAGCCAGGGGCGGCCTTGGCTATGCCAGGCCACGGCTAGGGCGGTGATCACGGATTCGCTGGGCAGGGGCGGGAAGAATCCGTCCATGAAGGCGAGGAACAGCACGCTGGGGTAGACGTACCAGGCTCCGGCGACGCCTAGTATCCACGTCTGGAACTGGTCGATGATCACCAGCACTTCTGCACTCATGCGCCTACCTTGTCCGCTGTCGCGCATCCTCCGCTATGGGGGACACGCCCGATTGACCCCGGAGACTACCGGCAGGGTCTCTCAGGGGAAGATTCTTTGTCACACTTTCAGGCAGGCAGCGACAGCCGGTCTTTGACAACGTCGGCGAGGCGGTGGGCAATGATGTCGGCTTGGTCTTGGGTGGCGGCCTCTACCATGACACGAACCAGAGGTTCAGTGCCCGATGGGCGCAGGAGTACGCGACCGGTTTCCCCCAACTCGGTTTCGGCGGCGGCGACAGCTTCGGCCAGTACGGGGTCGGTGGTGACGCCGTCCCGGTCTACGCCGGACACGTTGACCAGGATTTGCGGCAGGCGGGGAATGGTTGAGGCTAACTCGTGCAGGGTTTTGCCAGACCGTTTGATTTCGTGGGCCAGGTTGAGGGCTGACAGCACGCCGTCGCCGGTGGTGGCGAACTCGGCGATGATGATGTGGCCGGATTGTTCGCCGCCTAGGCCGTGGCCGTGGGCGCGCATGTTTTCGAGCACGTAGCGGTCGCCTACACCGGTTTGTACGGTGTT
>JAITCK010000044.1 GCA_031283115.1 Cellulomonadaceae bacterium
CCTATTTCGCCGCGATCCCAAAACCCGCCAAACAAGTCATATATTTGATTAGGAAACAAAGATCCGCGAACCCCTTGTCTCCATGCAGGCCTGAACATAAGCAGCCCAGGGTTGAAAGCAATCAGTGCGAAAACAAGATATGCGAATGTTATTATCGAAGCAATAAAACTTTGAAAAGGATATTTACGCGACACATGCGCTACCAGCAATATGAAGGCAAACATAAGTAATTGCGCTAAGCCCAAGAATGCATATGCGAGGATGTACAGACTGAACGCATCAATTAAAGTTCCGATAACGACTGTTATCAGTGCAATAAGTAAACCACCAGCAAAGGTGCGCCACGTGACCGACAAGCCAGCTAGAGTTTTGATTTTCGTCAACACTTCACTGGCCTCCACATGTGGTCAGAGTTAGTCGTCGGTGAGGGTGACGTGGATTCCGCCTACTAGGGCGGCAGTGATGTTGTAGAGGATGGTCATAATAGTGGCCAGAGCAGTCATAATGACAATGTTGGCTACCGAAACCAAAGTGGCTAGGGAGACGATGCGACCCAAAGCCAGATATTGGGTGACGTTGACGTCGCCTGCACTGCCGATAGCGTCGTTGATGAAATCTTGCACCGTAGTAAACAAGTGCAGGCTGTCAATGACCGTCCAAAACACGGTGACAGCAACAACAGAAATCACACCCACAGCCACAGCCAGCAAGAAAGCCATCTTCATTACCGACCACGGGTCAATGCGAGACAGGGTGAGGCGCACCTTACGGGGCGGGCCAAGCACCGGCGTAGCGCCCGTGCGAGGGGCATGAGAAACAGCAGAGGCAGAGGCAGAGGCAGAAGCCTGCGCAGCAGCGGTGCCAGCAGCACCCGCTGCAGCAGCAACGTGAGCGTCGCGTTCGGCCTTAGCCTTAGCCAACTTTTCTTCATGTTCGGCCTTAACTTGCGAGATTTTCTCGCCAGCGCTGGCCTTCCAGTCAGAGAAACGGGGGCCGAAGCTACGCAGTTTGTCTGTGAAAGCACCGGCAGCGACCTCTTCACCCTCGGCAGTAGCACTGTCGCTAGGGTCGACAGTGTCAGCGACAGCGTTCTGGAACCCGTCAAGCATTGCGGGGGCGGTGCCTTCGCTTGCCTCCGTGCCGGTGGAAGCCCATTGGGGTTCCACTACGGGCGCGGTGACGTCGGGTGCCTTGATATCGGTGGCCATGTTGTCCTCGTTACTCATGTGCTGCATCCTCACCAGCCGAGTCATCGGAGACAGGGTCTCCAGTCGGTTCCGGCTCATTCGGTGTGGCTGCACTGCTCGATGCGTCAGTGCTGGGTGTCATGGTGTCACCTTCTGCCCTGTTTTCCACAACCGCATCGTTGCCAGTGTCGGTTTCGTCGTCATCTCGGCGCTCAACGTTCCGTGCAATGGCGATAATCCGATCACCGGAGTCTGGTTTAGCGAAAATAACGCCTTGGGTGGCGCGGCCTGTAGCCCGCACTTCGGTGACTGATGAGCGGACGATTTTTCCGTGCTCCATGATGACAAGCACTTCGTCATCATCGTCAACGACAAGGGCGCCCACCAGGTTACCTGCCGTTTCAGGTAGGTTAGCGACGCGCACACCCAAGGATCCACGCCCGATGAGCCGCCAGTTATCCAAGGTAAGTTCGGTTCGTTTGGCCTGCCCATGTTCGGTGACAGTGAAAAGGTAGGCGCCGTCGCGGACAACATCGGCGGCCAGCAGCACATCATCCCCACGGAACTTCATGCCGGTAACGCCGGAGGTGGCCCGGCCCATGGGGCGCAGTGACGTGTCGTCGGCGGTGATGCGTAGGGACTGGCCTTGCCGGGAAACCAAGATGAGGTGGTCGTCAGGGTTGACCAGCATGGCGCCGATAAGTTCGTCAGGTTGACCGTCGGCGTCTTCGCGCAGGTTGATGGCGATGAGGCCGGCCGACCTGGGGGAGTCGTAGTCGGTCAGGCGGGTCTTCTTGACCAGGCCAGACCGGGTGGCCAAGACCAGGTAGTCAGCTGCCGTGTAGTCGCGCAGGTCAAGGACTTGGGCGATGGTTTCACCCGGTTGGAAGGCCAGCATGTTGGCCACGTGTTGACCCTTGGCGTCGCGGCCACCTTCTGGCAACTCGTAGCCTTTAGCCCGGTAAACCCGGCCCAGGTTGGTGAAGAAAAGAAGCCAGTGGTGCGTTGTCGTCGTAAAGAAGTGGTCGACGATGTCGTCTTCCCGCAACTGGGCCCCGCGCACGCCTTTGCCGCCGCGTTTTTGGGCACGGTAGGCGTCTACGCGGGTCCGTTTGGCGTAGCCACCACGGGTGATGGTGACTACTACGTCTTCTTCAGGGATGAGGTCTTCGATGGACATGTCCCCGTCGTAGGGGAGGATGGTGGTGCGGCGTTCGTCCCCGTACTTGTCGACGATGCCCTGCAACTCGTCTGCGACGATGGATCGTTGGCGGCCAGGCTTAGCGAGAATGTCTTGGAGGTCTTCGATTTCCAGTTCAATCTCGTGGTGTTCGTCAATGATTTTCTGCCGTTCCAGGGCGGCCAGGCGGCGCAATTGGAGGGCAAGAATGGCATTGGCTTGGTCTTCATCGACGTCCAGCAGGTCCATGAGGCCGCTGCGGGCTTGGTCCACATCGGGGGATCGGCGGATGAGGGCGATCACTTCGTCGAGGGCGTCGAGGGCTTTGAGGTAACCAGCCAAAATGTGGATGCGGCGTTGGGCTTCAGCCAAGTCGTATTCGGTGCGACGGCGGATGACGTCGATTTGGTGGGTGGTCCAGTGTCGGATAAAAGCGTCCAGGCTGAGGGTGCGAGGCACGCCGTCCACGAGGGCCAACATGTTGGCGCCGAAGGTTTCCTGTAACTGGGTGTGCTTGTAAAGGTTGTTGAGGACAACCTTGGCCACGGCATCCCGTTTGAGAACAAGAACCAGACGCTGGCCGGTACGACCAGAGGTTTCGTCTCGAATGTCAGCGATGCCTGTCAGGCGGCCTTCGTTGACCAGTTCGCCCACCTTTTCCGCCAGCCGGTCAGGGTTGACCTGGTAGGGGAGTTCAGTGACTACCAGGCAGGTGCGGTTGTGGATTTCTTCGACGTTGACCACGGCCCGCATGGTGATGGATCCGCGGCCTGTCCGGTAGGCGTCGGAAATACCGCGCGTGCCGAGAATCTGCGCGCCCGTCGGGAAATCGGGGCCCTTGATGCGCTGCATGAGGGCAGCCAGGAGTTCTTCCCGTGTGGCGTCCGGGTTGTCCAGATGCCAGCGGGCGCCCTCAGCTACTTCGCGCAGGTTGTGGGGGGGGATGTTGGTGGCCATACCTACGGCAATACCGGCTGACCCGTTGACCAGTAGGTTGGGGAAGCGTGACGGCAGAACGACAGGCTCCTGCTCCTTGCCGTCGTAGTTGGGCTGGAAGTCCACCGTGTTTTTGTCGATGTCCCGCACCATCTCCATGGCGATGGGGGCCATCTTGCATTCTGTGTATCGGGGGGCAGCAGCCGGGTCATTACCGGGGGAACCAAAGTTGCCTTGGCCTGCTACTAGGGGGTAGCGCAGGGACCAGTCTTGGACTAGTCGAACCATGGTGTCGTAGATGGCGGAGTCGCCGTGGGGGTGATATTTACCCATGACGTCGCCCACCACGCGGCTGCACTTGTTGTAGCCGCGGTCGGGCCGGTAGCCACCGTCGTACATGGCGTAGATGACGCGGCGGTGCACCGGTTTGAGGCCGTCGCGGATGTCGGGCAGGGCACGCCCGACAATGACGGACATGGCGTAGTCGAGGTAGCTGCGCTGCATTTCCAGGTTGAGGTCAACCTGTTCGATGCGGCCGTGAACAACATCTTGGGGTGGGGGAGCACCATCGCCATCATCGACAGCAGTGGTCAAGTTTTCCGGTTCGTTGGCCGTGGTTTCAGTCATGGTCTCTTCTTCTTTTCGGTCCGTCTGACGATATTTCGGATGCTGGGCAGTAACTCAGCAGAAAATGTCAGATGTCAAGGAACCGGACATCCTTAGCGTTGCGTTGAATAAAACTGCGGCGGGACTCAACATCTTCACCCATGAGCATGGTGAAGATTTCATCGGCGGCAGCCGCATCATCCATGGTCACCTGGCGGAGGGTGCGATGTTCAGGATCCATAGTGGTTTCCCACAACTCGCTGTAATCCATTTCACCGAGACCCTTGTATCGTTGGACGCCCTCTTTGGGGATGCGCTTGCCAGCTGCCAAACCCGATTCAAGGAAGGCGTCACGTTCTGCATCGGAATACACGTAA
>JAITCK010000045.1 GCA_031283115.1 Cellulomonadaceae bacterium
CATGGGTAGGTCGTTGAGGGAGTCGCCGTAAGCGTAGGAGGCCGCCAAGTCGATTCCTGCTATGGCGGCAAGTTCGCCGATAGCGGCGGCTTTGCGGGCGCCATGCATCATTTCGCCCAACATTTTGCCGGTGTAGAAGCCGTCTTCGTGTTCGGCTTCCGTGCCCAGGCAGCCGGTGGCGCCGAGGCGTCCGGCGATGAGCCGCCCAATCTCCACAGGTGAGGCTGTGACGAACCACACTTGGTGGCCTGCCGCCAGGTGGTCGTCGATGAGTTTTTTGGTGCCCGGGTAGATGCGCAGGCCCAACACCGTGTCGTAGACCTCTTCGCCTACGGAGACGACTTCGGCGACAGACCGGCCTTTGATGAGGCTAAGCGCCCGGTTGCGTACCGTGTCGATTTCTTTTTTGGACTCACCAAACATCAAATATTTGGCTTGGATTATCCCGAAACGCAGCAGGTCGCCGGTGCCGAAAAACTTGCGTCGATACAGTTCACGGGCCAGATGGTAGGCGCTGGCGCCACGGATCACCGTATTGTCTACGTCGAAGAAGGCGGCCACAGTACGGTCGAGAGGATGCGCCGCATCCCGGCCCATCGGCTCTCGCCCGTCAACGCTCATACCCTCAGACTAGGGCATGTCACGGTCATCTATCGGTACGTGAGCGGGCACGGAGACATGCCTTCTTACTTCCGCCCCTTCCTGCGTTGTCTGTCGGGATCACACGTCACCTGTCGATTTCCGGCCAGGCGCCATAAGGTTGGTTGACATGAGCACCACCGTTCACTTGATCCGTCACGGCGAGGTTTACAACCCGGACAAGATTCTTTACGGGCGCATGGACGGGTTTCGTTTGTCTGATCGCGGCCAGGCCCAAGCGGCGACAACGGCTGCCGCCCTCAAAGATGCTGGCCGTGACGTGGTAGCGGTGACAGCTTCGCCACTATTGCGCGCCCAGCAGACGGCCTCCGCCATAGGTGAAGCCTTCAACCTACCGGTGGCCAGCGATGACCGGCTCATTGAGGCAGGCAACACGTTTGAAGGCACCACGGTGGGTGCCCGGCCTCTGCAACTACTCAACCCGCGCTGGTGGCCCCTGCTGCGCAACCCCCTGCGCCCCAGTTGGGGGGAGCCTTACCTCGACCAGGCTCAGCGCGTGCTGGCTGTGGTGGCCGATGTAGCCCGCGCCAACGTGGGCCATGAGTCGGTGCTGGTGTCTCACCAACTGCCCATCTGGGTGGCCCGCCTGCACATTGAGGGCAAACGTCTCTGGCATGACCCTCGCAAACGCCAGTGCACCCTCTGTTCCGTCACGTCACTAACCTTCGACGACGATGCCCTTGCTGCTGGCAGCCTCCCTGTTGCCGGGCTGGCTGCAGCCCTCGAAGGCATCGACTACAGCGAACCTGCTGCCGCTCTCTCCGCCACTTTGTCCACCGACGGCTGGTCTGTCAAATAACCACAGTTGAGGTGCAATAACGTCAAGCCGTGCAATCAGGCGCGTAAGGCCAAGCCCGTAGCCACAATGAGGGCCATAGCCAGTTGGAAGCCAGAAGTTCCAGCCAGCACGGGGACAAGCAGACGCCCGCCCACGCCCACCCGCACAGCAAAGGTGAGTACGGCAGCGGGAGCGATAAACAGCAGCATCCATAAGGCCCACACTCCCGGCAGCAGGGCGGCGAAAGCGCAGGCCAGAGCCAGCCAAATAAACCCGGCGTAGACGCGCCGGGCTGTCGCGTCACCCAGGCGGACGGCCAGGGTGTGCTTGCCAGCCAGGGCATCGGTGGGAATGTCTCGAATATTGTTGACCATGAGCAGGGCGCAAGCCAGCAAGCCCATCGCCACAGCCCCCAGCGCGGAGGCCAGGCTGAGGCGCCCGGCCTGCGTCACCGTAGTGCCGAGGGTGGCGACTAGGCCAAAGAAGATGAAAACCATCACTTCGCCCAAGCCCTCATAGCCGTAGGGGCGTTTGCCGCCGGTGTAAAACCAGGCCGCCCAGAAGGCTGCCACCCCGAAGCCCAGCCACCACCATTGCCGGGTGACCAGCACTAGCGCAAGACCGAGTAGGGCTGCCACCCCGAAGGCGATGAAGGCAGCGTTACGTACATGCTTGGGCCGGGCGATACCTGATGCGGTGAGGCGGGTGGGGCCTACGCGGGACAGGTCGGTGCCGCGCACGCCGTCGGAATAATCGTTGGCATAGTTGACGCCCACTTGCAGGGCCAAGGCCACACCGGCAGCCAGCAGGGCGCGGCCCAACGCGAAGCCCCCCAAGGACGCAGCAGCGCCAGAGCCGACGATGACCGGCGCTAATGCTGCCGGAAGGGTGCGCGGGCGGGCGCCTTCAAACCATTCGGTGACGGTGGCCATGAGTCTCCTCAATGATGCGGCGGATGGCTGCGCGGTCGATCTTGCCGATACCTTTGAGGGGGAGAGTATCGGCCAGGTAGATGGCGCGCGGCGCGGAAGGAACCCCCAGTCTAGCCGTGACAGCCGCCCTGACCTGCGCCAGTGTCTCAGCGGAGATGGGGGTCAGGCGGTTTTCGCTAGTGCTGGTGGGGTGTGGTGTGACGGCTGGGCTGGGAGTGATCGGCGGCGCGGCCTCTGCTGGGCCGCCGGGGGTGGCAGCGACAGCGGCAACAGCGACGACGGCTTGACCCCACTCGTCATCGGGGATGCCGACAATGCAGACGTCGGTGTGACTGG
>JAITCK010000097.1 GCA_031283115.1 Cellulomonadaceae bacterium
GCCCAGCATCCCAGCCGCCGTTGGGGTTGGTTTCTTCCAGGCGGGACTGCCTCTCGCTGATGCCACCTTCTGCCACACCTGCCCACGATGGCAGCATGGCGCCGTGCCCGCCTGGAATACTTGACGGGAGGGCATCAGGAAAGAACTCGCTGACACGGATGCCGCTGTCAGGGGCAAGCACGTTAGCCCCCTGCGATAGGGCAAAAATGCCGCCTTCGAGGGACATGTCGCAGCGGGACAGGCCAGGCAGCACGGCGGCCACGCCGGTAGCGAATCCGGTGAAGGTCTCATCACTAGACCCACCCATCATCGTCAACGGTGTATCGAAAGAGATTCCCGTCAGCCGGGAAAAATAGCCTCCCACCAGCAGGTCAAGCAACTTGCCGTTGCCCCACAGTGACAGCAGTGAGACACCGATAGGAAGGGCCGTCAACCCCAAGTAGACCCCAGCCGCTACCGGGTGAACTTTGGCGTAGAGCAGGCCAGCCACCATCATGGGCACCCCCATGTAGGCGCCCGCAGCGAAACTTACTGCCTGCACATGCCCGTTGACCTGGCCGCGCACAACCGCACTCACCCTCGACTCTGCCTGCTCGTAGAGACCGGCAGCCTTGATGAGCCGGATTGCCGTCAGATCGCAGCCGTCTGCCTGCACGGCCAGTTGCGCGGCAGTATGCCTGGCCTGGACTGCCAGCGAGCGCCGTCGGGCAGCAGAAACCTGCCCCGACACAAGGTAAGACGGCGACCCTCCCGTGGTTGGCGCGGCAACCAGACCGCGCGGCGGCAAGCCTCCCGGCGCTAAACTGCCCGCCCCCCACCCGCCTGCGCCACCCCCGGAAAGCAGGTTTCCGTAAGTGGCCTGCCGGTAGGCGCTGCGTTCGATGGCTTCGGCAGCCCGGCCAAGATTCCAGGCAGCCTGCCGCAACTGGTCACGGGCCACCGTCACTCGACCGGCTGCCGCCCGCACGCAGGTCGCATCGACAACCGATAGAGGGGAACCGCCGTACACCCGCACGGTGTCGACGGGGTCGCTACGCCAGGTCATCGCTCGCCCCCTCACGTGTGTGCGGCGCGCGCTAGGGCGTCGCAGTCGTCGGATGCCCGATGGACGGCAGCAACGCTGTCTGTGAGGCGGGCCCGGAAGGCTGTGGCTGCCTGGGACTGCCAGTCGATGACATGGGCCTGTTTGAGACGGAAGGTCGCATCGTCGAGACAGCAGGCTGTTGCGGTCAAATAGCGTTGCGCCTCCCTTTCGTCTGCGGCAAGCAGGGAGGCGACCTGTCCAAGGTAACCCTGTGGTGTGGCAGTCATGCGGGGACGGTAGCGGCCTTCGCAAGGCAGCAGGCAGGGGCTTCGGTGTGTCTGTGGATAAGTGTCCGGTTGGGCGGCCTGTGGGTGGATGACGCGCCGCAGAAAACCGCCAAAAGGTGAAAATGTCGAGACATGGAAGAATCAGCACGTGACTTCCGAGACTGCCCCCACAACCACCCGCCCTGCCCTTGCCGACGGTTCGCGCGTTGACCTGGCTGCCGTAACCCCGGCTATCACGCTAGGCCCCTTGGACGGCCGCTACCGCAGCGCCGTCGCCCCGCTGGTTGACCACCTCAGCGAGGCTGCCCTCAACCGGGCCCGCATCGTCGTCGAAGTCGAATGGCTCATCGCCCTCTGCAACGGCCTGGAAGGAGTTGCCGCGCCCGTCGTGCCTGGAGCGCCCACGCTGACGGGTACGGAAGTCGCCTACCTGCGGGCCATTCCAGCAACTTTCGGGGCCGCAGAAATCGACGAACTAGCCGACATTGAGAAGGTCACCGTCCATGATGTCAAGGCCGTCGAATACTTCATCAAACGCCGCATCGCTGCCGCCCCGGACGCCCTGGGGGCCGCCACCAACCTGCCTGCCGCCAGCGAACTGGTTCACTTCGCCTGCACGTCAGAAGACATCAACAACCTGGCTTATGCGCTGATGGTGCGCGGGGCTGTGCGCGAGGTCTGGCTGCCCGCCGCCACCGCCCTGGCCAGTCAGATTGCCGACATGGCTCGTGACCAGGCCGACGTGCCCATGCTCAGCCGCACCCACGGCCAACCCGCCACACCCACCACGCTGGGCAAAGAGTTGGCCGTGCTGGCCCACCGGCTCCGTCGACAGTTGCACCGCATTGACACCGCCGAGATTCTCGGAAAAATCAACGGGGCAACCGGCACCTATGGCGCCCACATCATCGCCGTCCCCGGCGCCGACTGGCCTGCCATCTCGCGGGCCTTTGTCCAGCACCTGGGCCTGACCTGGAACCCGCTGACCACGCAAATCGAATCCCACGACTGGCAGGCCGAACTGTATGCGGATGTGGCCCGCTACAACCGCATCCTGCACAATCTGGCCACCGACGTGTGGACCTACATTTCCTTAGGGTTCTTCACGCAGATTCCCGTGGCCGGGGCGACAGGCTCCTCAACCATGCCTCACAAAATTAACCCTATTCGTTTCGAGAACGCGGAAGCCAACCTGGAGATCTCCTCCGCCCTACTGGACACCCTGGCATCAACGCTGGTCACGTCCCGCCTGCAACGCGACCTCACCGATTCGACCACGCAACGCAACATCGGCACCGCTTTTGGCCACTCCCTGCTGGCTATCGACAATGTCCGCCGCGGCCTCGACCGCCTGCACGCCAACGCCGCCCTCATGGCAGACGATCTGGACGCCAACTGGGAGGTGCTGGGTGAGCCCATCCAGTCGGCCATGCGGGCAGCCGGAGTGGCCGGAACCCCCGGCATGGAAGAACCCTACGAACGTCTCAAAGACTTGACCCGCGGCCACCGGGTGGACGCTGCTCGGATGCGAGACTTCGTTGGCAGTTTGGGCCTACCCGCCGATGTGGAACAGCGCCTCGCTGCCCTCACCCCGGCCACCTATACGGGCCTGGCCAGCCGCCTCGTCACGGACTACCTCAACTGATCATGCCCTCACCTTCCCTTCCTTCTTCTCCCCTGATGACAGCCCACCGCTACGACATTCTCAGCGACTTTGGCCGCGTATACGACTTTCTTGTCGAAACCTTCGATGAGGCCACGCTCAACTCCTACCTGTACCCGGCCTTCTGGGAGTACATGCACACCATCGGCGACTTCGAGTATGCGCGCACCCAGCGCATGGGCATCTGGGAGTCTGACGGGCACATCGTCGGCGTGGCCACCTTTGATGTGGGCGTGGGTGAAGCCTTCCTTCACGCCCGGCCCGAACACACCGACCTCTACCCTGCGATGCTCGATTGGGCTGAACGGGAGTTGCCGGAAATCAAGGACGGAAACCAGGTGCTCGGCATCCATATCACCACTGCCGAGCCCCACAAACGCGACCTGCTGGAATCGCGCGGCTACAGGTGCGTTCACACCGAGCCCGTCAAGATTTTCCGCTACGACGACACCGCCTTCTCGGATCGCACCCTGCCTGATGGGTTCGCCATACAGGACTTGACCGGTGCCGATGTTGAAAAGTTGGCTGCCTTCTTCTGGCGGGCCTTCGACAACCCCGGTGAACCGGACCCGACCTTCCTCACCGACTCCTGGCCCAAAATCATCAGCACACCCCACTGCGACCTAACCCTGGGCCGCCTGGTCACCGCCCCCAACGGCGACTACGCCTGCGCCCTGGGCATGTGGCTGGACGCCGCGAACGACTACGCCTACCTGGAACCCCTGGCCACCTCCCCCGACTACCGCAGGTTGGGCCTGGCCGAGGTAGCCCTCACTGATGCCATGCGGGCCACTGCCGCCCGCGGTGCCCGCTGGTGCGACGGCGGCGCCAACGACTTCTACACCGCCATCGGCTTCGGCACCCACGTCACCCGCGAAAAATGGGAGCGCACCTACTGACAGTTCCGACGGGCAACTGCTACGGCGCCGACACACGCACGTTGGGCAGGTTGGTCTTTCGTGATGCAAGCCCTCAACCACCTGCGCAACCAGGTATTTTGTGACGATGGACACTGTGTGATCTGCGTCAAAGTGGGTTGAAGGGGCGGGTTACAGGGCGATAACATTTCCGTCAGAAAATCTGCTAGATCAGCACGTGCACACCAGTTCACACGGCACATCGCCAGCCTGTGACACGCACCGCCAGCGAGTTTCATGCGGCCCGATGGCGCACCGACCAAGGAGACACCCCCACATGACAGACAACACCGTCAACCAGAACGACGTGCAACAAAACGCCCCGTTGGCCACCCACATCTACACTGCCGACCCGTCCGCACACGTTTTCAACGGCAAGTTGTACATTTACCCCTCCCACGACCTCGGCAACGACAGCCCCGACGACGGCTCTGGCGACCACTTCTGGATGGAGGACTACCACGTGTTCTCCCTGGACTCCATCGACGGCCCCCTCACCGACCACGGTGAAGCCCTCCACGTCAAAGATGTCCCCTGGGCTAGCGAGCAGATGTGGGCACCGGACGCCAACACCAAAAACGGTAAGTATTACTTCTACTTCCCGGCTAAAGACAAGGACGGTATCTTCCGCATCGGTGCGGCCGTTGCCGACCAACCGGAAGGCCCCTTCACTGCCGAGCCCGACTACATTCAGGGGTCTTTCAGCATTGACCCAGCCGTTTTTGTTGACGATGACGGCACCGCCTACCTTTACGCGGGCGGCCTGTGGGGCGGTCAGTTGGAAAAGTGGCAGACCGGTGAATATGTGGCCAACCCGGAGGCTGGCACCCAGGGCGCTGACGGCCCCCAGGGTGACGCCCCTGCCTTGGCTCCCTGGGTTGCCCCCCTCAACGAGGACATGGTGTCCCTGGCTGCTGAACCCCGCTACGTCGAGATTCTTGACGAGAACGGCGCCCCCATCACCGCTGGAGATCTAGACCGTCGCTTCTTCGAGGCCGCCTGGATTCACAAATTCGACAACGGCAAGTACTACCTGTCCTACTCGACTGGTGACACCCACTTCCTCTGCTACGCC
>JAITCK010000171.1 GCA_031283115.1 Cellulomonadaceae bacterium
GGACAGGCCGGACAGGACGGGGGCGTCGGCGCCGGGATAGCGAAACTCGACGTTGTCGAAGGTGATTTCTCCGCGCGGCCCTGCCCCATCAGCCAGGGCCGTCAAAGGCTTGGGGCTGGCAGGTTCCATGACGGAAGATTCGGTGGTCAGCACGTCGTTAATGCGTTCGGCGGCCACCTCAGCGCGGGGAATCATAATCATCATCATGGTTGACATCATCACGGCCATGAGGATGTACATGAGGTAGGTGAGGAAGGCCGTCAAGGAGCCAATCTGCATGTCACCGGAGTCGATGCGGTGGCCGCCAAACCAGATGACCGACACCGACGACAGGTTGATGATGAGCATGACCAGCGGGAAGGCCAAGGCCATAAGTTTGCCGGTGGCCAGTTGGGCGGTAAACAAGGCCCCGTTGGCCTCATCAAACCGTTCCACTTCCCGCTTTTCACGGACAAAGGCCCGCACTACGCGCAGGCCGGTGATCTGCTCGCGCAACACCAGGTTGATGGCGTCGATACGGGACTGCATGGACCGGAACCAGGGCAGCATTCGCCAAATAACTAGGCCCATCGAAATAGCCAACACGGGAACGATGACCAGCAGCAGCAGGGACAACTCGGCATCCTCATAGAGGGCCATGATGATGCCGCCGATGAGCATGAGCGGGGCCATGACCATGATGGTGAAGGTCATCAGCACCACCATCTGCACCTGCTGCACATCGTTGGTGGTGCGGGTAATCAGCGACGGGGCACCAAACTTGCCCACCTCGCGGGCACTGAACCGCTGCACCGAATCGAAGAGGTCATGCCGCAGGTCACGCCCGAAACTCATGGCGGCCCGCGCCCCCAACTTCACCGCGAAAATCGCGCAGACCACCTGGATGGCTGACACGGCCAGCATCCAGCCGCCCACCCGGTAGATGTAGCCGATGTCGCCTTGGGTGACCCCCTGGTCGATGATGTCGGCGTTGAGGTTGGGCAGGTAGAGAGACCCCAAGGTTTGAACGAGTTGCAGAACCAACAGAACCGCAACCGCCCCCAGGTAGGGCCGCATATACCGCCGTGAAAGTGTGAACAGCATGAATCCCGCCTGTGACATCGTTGATTCGGTCTACAGTCGCAGTCTGCCTTGTGGACGCCCACCCCGCATCCGCTAACCCCGTGTGCGCCGTCATAGCGACGACAGCACGATCAGACAACAGCAGCCTCAGATGAGACCCATGGCCTTGACCATTTCTCGTTCTTCGAGCAGGTCAGCGATGGAGGTGTCGATGTAGCGGCGAGACAGGGGGTCAATGTTGAGGCCTTCGACAACGGTCCAGCCGCTGCCGTCAGAGGTCACCGGCATGGAACACACCAGGCCGTCGGGGATGCCGTATTCGCCGGACGACCACACCCCTGCACTGGTCCAGTCGCCGGGGCGGGTGCCGCAGAACCAGTCGTACATGTGCTCTTTGGTAGCGAAGGCCGCCGACCCTTGCGATGACTGCCCCCGCACCTCAATGATGGCCGAACCCCGGTTTGCTACCGACGGAATGAACTCCATCTCCAGCCACATGGTGTCCGCCGCATATTCGGCGCCGCTGCGCCCGCCCACCACAGCGTGCGTGATGTCCGGGTACATGGTGGACGAATGGTTGCCCCAAATGGCCAGCCGGGACACCTCAGATGTGGGCACTCCGGCCCGGCGGGCCAACTGGAAGACTGCCCGGTTGTGGTCGAGGCGAGAAACCGCTGTGATCTGTTGTTTGGGTAGGTCGGGGGCATGATGGGCGAGAACGAGGGCGTTAGCGTTGACCGGGTTTCCTACCACAACCACGCGCACGTCATCGGCGGCAGCCTCGCTGATAGCCCGTCCGTGCACAGCAAAAATGGAGGCGTTAGCAGCCAGTAGGTCAGCCCGTTCCATGCCTACGGTGCGTGGTTTCGCGCCGATGAGCACCCCAGCGTTAGCCCCCTCGAAGGCTCGGACAGGGTCGGACGTAATGTCGATGTCACGCAGGAGGGGAAAACCGCAATCCTCCAACTCCATGACCACACCCTCGGTGGCGCGCATGGCTGACGGAATCTCCAGCAGCCGCAGGTTCACTGGCGTATCGGCACCAAACATGAGTCCGGCAGCCACACGGAAAAGCAGCGTGTACCCGATCTGCCCGGCAGCACCAGTGACCGTGACGGTCATCGGCCGCGCAGACGGAAAGGCGTCCGTCTCGCGGACGACATCGGGGGCAAGGATGCTCACAAGGGCAACTCTCGCCCACTTGGACGGTATTTCGCACCATCTTCTGGGCTGCGTGTCGTGCAACGTCCGCCACACGCGCTACCGCCTCACCCTGCCGCGCGGCTGCGATAGGTACAGTTCGCCCCGACCGATACATCGACTCACACCGTAAAGGACTGAAATGTCCCTCTTCAACGACGCACCACCCGTCGGCCTCGCCGACGTGTACGCCACCCCCGCCGACGACACCACCGACGTTCCCGGCACCGCCACACACACCCTGGCAGCCCGCCTGGGTGCCGAAGCCTTCGGCACCTTCATGATTGTGCTCGGCATCATCGGGGTCACCGCTTTCAACGCCCTCAACCAAAACTCCACGCTTGTTGTCGCCCTGACGGCAGGCTTCATGCTGCTGGCCGCTGTCGCTACCGTCGGCGCCGTCTCGGGCGGCCACTTCAACCCGGCCGTCTCCCTGGGGGCCGCCGTCGCTGGCACCATCAAATGGGCCGACGCGGGCCTGTACGTGATCGCCCAGATTGTCGGAGGTATCGCTGCCGCCTTCATCACTTGGGCTGTTATCCCCGCAACCTTCCCCACCCTGCTGGTCAACGCCCAAATGCTCACCGAAGAAACTCGCGGTGCAGTCATCGGCCTGGCCGCTAACGGGTTCGGTGCGCAATCCCCGCTGTCCGTGTCCACGCACGGAGCCTCCGAGTTCAGCCTCACCCACGCCCTGCTGCTGACCATCATCGTGTCCGGCATTTTTGTGGGCATCATCTTGGGCGCCTCCCAGCGGGCCGCCATCAACGTAGCAGCCGCTGCAGACAGTGGTCGCGTCTCCCTGCCCTACTCCCCCGCCGTGGGCGGTGTCGCCCTGACTGCCGTGTTCATCATCGCTTGGCCGGTGACCAACGGGGCCGTCAACCCGGCCTCTTCCATCGGTACCGCCATCTTCGCTGGCAGCGGGGATGTGTGGAGCCAGTTGTGGCTCTTTGTTGTCGCCCCGCTGGCCGGTGGCGTGCTGGCTGCCCTGTTTGTTCGTGCTTTCGGCCCCACCGACGTGGCGTCCGTAGACGGCGACTTCTTCTACGCCGTTGACGACGATGACGACTCCGATGAGGACGACTCCGATGAGGACATTGACCTTTCGGAGAACGCGGTTCAAAGCACCGCCGACGTTCAGCCCTTCCTCGAAGGAAACGACGCCTAACCTGCGTGTCAGTGCCGCCCCGCTGGGGGCGTACCACCTGCATGTGATGCACGTGAAAAGTGGCCCACCCTCTGCTGTGAGGGTGGGCCACTTCCGTGTTCCTGCACGCTTCCGTCTCACCTTTGACTGTTTCGCTCTCGCAGACTTTCGTGCCTGCTACCCCAAGTCAGGCAGGGTCGCAGCCAGAAAAGCAATCCCCGCAGCCAAGGCGTAATACATGGTCACGTCGAGCACCCTGCCCCGCACCGCAATCCCCGCAGCCCGCGAAGCCGCCGGACCCAACAGCCGCCACGTGCCTGCCGCCGCACAGACCGCAGCGACAGCAAAAGCCGCCACCCGCGCAGAAACGAAAGCCCCCAACAGGGCTGTCACCAACACGCCCACCCCCACAAAAATGTAGGAGCGGCGCGGGTCAGGGCCAGTGTGCTGGATATCCATCAGGGTGCCCGTTTAGTGGGCGAAATGGCGGGTGCCGGTCAGATACATGGTGACACCTGCCGCGTTGGCGGCGTCGATGGCTTCGGCGTCACGGATGGACCCACCCGGTTGGACGACGGCTGTCACGCCTGCGTCGATAAGGACTTGCAGTCCGTCAGCGAAGGGGAAGAAGGCGTCAGAGGAGGCGACGGCCCCGCAGGCGCGTTCAACGCCGTCGGCCAGGCTGTTGGCCCGTTCGACGGCTAGGCGGCAAGAGTCCACACGGTTGACTTGACCCATACCGATGCCGACAGCAGCCCCGTCTTTGGCCAGCAGGATGGCGTTGGATTTGGCGGCCCGCACGGCCTTCCAGGCGAAGGCCAAGTCGGCCAGGGTGGCCTGGTCGGCCGGGGCGCCAGCGGCCAGGGTCCAGGTGGAGGGGTCGTCGCCGTTGGCCTGGAAGCGGTCGGCTTCTTGGACAAGCAGGCCACCAGAGATAGGTTTGGTTTCCACGGCGGCCCGTGGCGGCTGAGGCACCACCAGCAGGCGAAGGTTCTTTTTGGCTTGCAATACCGTGAGGGCGTCGTCGTCGAAGCCGGGGGCGACCACCACCTCCGTGAAGATGGGGGCAATCTGTTCTGCCGCCTGGCGGGTGATGGGCCGGTTGGCGGCGATAACGCCACCGTAGGCGGACACCGGGTCGGTGGCGTGGGCGCGGCGGTGGGCTTCCGCAATGTCGGCCCCCACGGCGATACCGCACGGGTTGGCGTGCTTGATAACAGCCACGGCGGGCTCCTCAAAGTCCCAGGCAGCCCGCCAGGCGGCGTCGGCGTCCTGGTAGTTGTTGTAGCTCATTTCTTTGCCGTGCACCTGGACGCCCTGGGCCAGGCCGGGAGCGCCGTCGTCATCCAGGTAGAGGGCGGCACCCTGGTGGGGGTTTTCGCCGTAGCGGAGCACAGCAGACCGGGTCCAGGTGGCCCCCCGCCAGGCCGGGAAGCCAGTGGCCTCCCCGTCAACGACATCGGTGGGGGCCAGGGTCGATGACATCCAGGTAGCCACCGCCACGTCATAGCTGGCCGTGTGGACAAACGCTTGCGCCGCGAGCGCCTTGCGCTGGGCGTAGGTAAAGCCGCCAGCAGCAACGGCAGCAGTAACGTCGCTGTAGCGGGCCGGGTCGACGACGATGGCCACCGAAGGGTGGTTTTTGGCGGCTGCCCGCACCATGGACGGCCCGCCAATGTCGATCTGTTCCACCTGGGTGGCCACGTCCACGCCCGCTTTGAGGGTGTCTGCGAAGGGGTAGAGGTTGACCACCACCAGTTCGAAGGGCTCAATGCCCAGGTCGGCTAGTTGGGTCAGGTGGTCGGCTTTACGGGAGTCGGCGAGAATCCCGGCGTGAACGCGGGGGTGCAGGGTTTTGACGCGGCCTTCCAGGCATTCGGGGAAGCCTGTCAAGGATTCGACGGGCGTCACTGGGATGCCCGCGTCGGCGATGGTCGAGGCCGTCGACCCGGTAGACACGAGTTCCACACCGGCCTCGTGCAGGGCCGCCGCCAGGTCAACCAGGCCGGTCTTGTCGAAAACGGACAGGAGGGCACGGCGGATGGGACGGCGGGCATCGTCGGCAAGTTCGACATCGGGGGCAGTGGAATGAACCTGGGCGGCAGACATGGCCCCATCCTAGGGGCCGCCACTCAGGCGTGCGAAATGTGGCTGACGTCACAGGATGCACAACAGGGTGACAAACCGCAGGGCGCCGCCGTGAAAAAGTCGCCAGTCTGCGTGCCCCTATGCTTGCGCCCACCGGACAACGCAGTCCGGTACACCACCACTCGACTTCTTGACCACCCGACTACTTGATGCCGATGCGGGCAGCAAGGGCGGCAGCCCGCTCACCCACAGGCAGCGGATCCATGCGCGGCGGACGGCGCACAATACGGGCAGTCACAAGAAAAACCAGCGCGCCAACCAACATCCACAAAGAAGTCCAGGCTGCAACAGCCACCGCATCAGCCCCCACCAGGCTGAGACGGCCAGCACCCACCGCGCCGGCAGCCACCCCTTGAGCAAACCCAGCGGTAAGCCCCGCTGTCGCGGCCGCCATCGGCGCCGCCACACACACGCTGCCCCACCGCACCCA
>JAITCK010000185.1 GCA_031283115.1 Cellulomonadaceae bacterium
CGAGGGCGAGCACCACCAGAATGGGGATGGCGTTGGTGCGTCCCCGCCAAGCGGCATCAACGGCGATAGCCCCAATGAGGGTGGAAGACAGCAGGTCAAAGGCTACCGTGCGATCCAGCATGGATGGCCCACGTTCGATGCGCACCAGGGCGAACAGGGCTGCTATGGCCAGCATCCCGGTAGCGACAATGGCAACAATGTTCACGGCGCCCCCTCCTGACTACCTGACAAGCCCGCTGAACGAGACCGACCTGCCAGCAACCCGGCAGCGGCTAAGTCTTCCGCTGTGGCAAAGGCCCGCAGTACACGCTCTTCCAGGGCTAGAGTGCGCCGCCTCGTGGCCTCAGCCCCGCCACTACCGTGCAGGTCAAGCACGTGCTGGTAGATGACGGCCTTGGTCGGGTCAGCTTCAACCACCAAAGACCCAGGCACCAGCGTGGACAGGCCAGATGTCATGGCGAAAAAGACTTCCGGGGCGGGCCTCATGTGAACGGCCACAATGCCTCCGCGCGGCTGCGGGGCGGGGCGGATAGCCAGCCAGGCCACCTGGAAGGACGCCGTCACCAGTTCCACCACAAAGTGCCCTACCAGCACTAACAGCCTGATTGGTCGGATGGTCATTCCTCCACGCACCCGTGGCGCCGGGAAAACGGCCACCACCACCAGGGCGACAATCACTCCGGCGATGGCGGTACCAGGTGACAGGTGGCCCCACAGCAGCACCCACACTCCGGCCAGCACAATGAGGGCCTGCCAGTGGTCGCGCAGCGTTGACCGCAGCCGGTTACCCATGATCTGCCCCCTGTGCCCCAGTTCCCTTTACCCCTGCTCCCTGATGCACTTCCTCATCGAACCCATCGTCATCGGCTACTTCTTGATCGCGCACGCCGGTATCGTCGGCATTTTCTGTACCGCCAGGGAAAACGGCCTCCACATAGGAGCGCCCGTCAATGAGCCCTGTAGCGGCACGCCCCGCATAGTTGTGGACGGGACCAGCAAACACGGTCAAGGCCAGGGAAACCGTCACTAATGCGGTTGCTGCCGCATACATGCCGCGCGGCGCCTTGTCTCCCGCCTTCTCGACAAGCACATCATCGGGGGCGTCTTGCCAAAAAGCCTTATTCCAGGCTTTGACCAGCGCATAAAGGGTGAGCAGTGAGGTGACGACAGAACCGACCACCAGCACCCAGGCCAGGGGGTGTCCCACTTGCGCGCCCGCCGTGATGATGCCCACCTTGCCCAGGAAGCCTGACAGGGGCGGGATCCCGGCCAGGTTCATGGCGGGCAGGAAGAAGAGCACGGCGATACCTGGTGCCAGTTTGGCCAGCCCGCCCAGCCGGTCTAGCGATGTGCTGCCGCCACGCCGCTCCACTAGGCCCACCACCAGGAATAAGGCCGTCTGCACGGTGATGTGGTGAATCACGTAGAAGATGGCGGCAGCCGTGGCTCCCAGATTTTCTGCACCCTGTCCATCAGCCAACGAGATAGCAAACACCATGTAGCCGATGTGGCTGACCAGGGTGAAACTCAGCAGACGTTTGATGTCATCTTGCGCTACCGCCCCAAGAATCCCCACCACCATAGTGAAGAGGGCGAGCACCAGCAGCAGTCTGTCCACCCACACCGACCCCACATCAGGTGAAGGAAAAAGCAGGGTTTGAGTGCGGATAATTGAATACACACCCACCTTGGTGAGCAAGCCAGCGAAGACGGCCGTCACGGGTGCTGGAGCCGTGGGATAAGAGTCAGGCAGCCAGGCCGAAAGGGGAAAAATGGCTGCCTTGATACCGAAGGCCAACAGCAGCATGAGTTGCAGACCCAGGCGCACGGATGGGTCAATGTCTGGCAGGCGCAAGGCCAGGTGGGCCAGGTTGAGTGTTCCGGTGGCCGCATAAATCATGGAGACAGCGGCCAGGAAAACCAGGGAGGACACCAGCGCTACTACCACGTAGATGCTTCCGGCACGGATGCGGTCGCGGGTGCCACCGATAGTCAATAGCACGTAGGAGGCGGCCAGTAGCACTTCAAAGCCCACATAGAGGTTGAACAGGTCGCCAGCTAAAAAGGCATTTGCCACCCCGGCAGCCAGGATGAGGAAGGTGGGGTGGTAGATAGCCACCGGCAGCAAGTCCTGGCGTTCAGCCTCTGACCTGCCGATATTGCTTCCATCGCCGATGCCTTGCGCCATGGCGTACCAGAGCACACAAACCAGCACGATGGAGGAGATGAGCAGCATGAGGGCCGACAACCTGTCGGCCACTAGGGCGATTCCTACGGGGGCAGCCCAGTTGCCGATGACGGCGACGATGGCCCCCCTGTCAGACAAGACCAACAGCAGGGCAGCAACCAACACCATGAGGATGAGAGTGGTCATGGCGATGGCGCGTTGTGCGCGCGGATGCCGCTGAAAGACCAGGGCCAGCCCTGCCCCCGTGAGGCAGAGCAGCACGGGTAGGGGCACTAGAGTGGCGGACGTCCACAGGCTGGGTATCCACAGGTTCACTGCTGACCTCCTTGCCGGGAAGCCCCGAACCTTGCGGCGGGAGGCGCAGCGGGTGAGGCTACGGCTACTACGGGTGATGCTTCGGCTGCTGCGCCGTCGTCGATGTCGTAGTCGTCGTGCACTTCGGCAGCCTCATCGTCCAAGGTCCAGGCCAAGTCCATGGCGTCGAGGTCGGTGTAGGCGGCTTCGCCCCGGTGGGCGTGCCTGGCAACGCGGGCGTCTTCGATATCGTCTTGGACTTCATCGTGGCCGTACAACTGCCAGGACCGGTAGGCCATTGCGCTGAGGAAGGCCACCATCGCCAGGGTGATAACAATGGAAGTGAGCATCATGGCTTGAGCTAGAGGGTCGCTCATAGATTCGCCGTTGTCGGTGCCAATGATGGGAGCGACCCCGGCCTGACCACCAGCAAGCAGCAGCATGATGTTGACTCCATTGCCGATGAGCACAAAGCCCAGCAGTACCCGCGTCAGTGACCGTTCAAGAATGAGGTAGACGCCAGCGGCAACAAAAACGCCCACGGCCAGCACTAACACAGCCGATGGAACCATGCTACTGACGATGGTGGCGTCCTGCATAAAAGCTGACAGACCCTGTGGCATCATGCCTTCTCACCACCTTCAAAAGGCTGGGCTTGGCCGCGCACACCTTGACCGTGCATATCTTGGCTGTGCATACCTTGGCTGTGCACAGCATCCCCGTGTGCGCTTCCCTCCACCGATGCGGCAGGTTCAGGCAGGATGGAGGTCAATGTGGCTTGGCGCGCCCGCGCTGCCCGGCGGCCGGTGGCCCTGCGGGCAAGGCGTTCGCCATGTCGGTCAATTTCGCCGCCCAGGGACCGCAGAATGTCCAGCACCAGGCCCACCACCACAAAGAAGACCCCTACATCAAAGAAGAGTGACGTTGCCAGGTGCACGTCACCAAAGAGGGGAAGGTGAAGGTCAAGAATGGTTGATTCGATGGCGTAACGCCCAGCCACTAGAGGAATCAGGCCAACAGCAGCGGAAATAAACAAGCCAATCCCCAGCACCACACCGGGGTGGACAGGGGCCGCCTCGCCGAGTTCATACCGGCCTCCCGCGAAGTAGCGCACGGTGATCGCCAACCCCACCATGAGTCCTGCCGCAAATCCGCCACCAGGGTTGTTGTGGCCGCGCATCATCAGGAACATGGCGAACACGATCATGGCGTGGAATATGGTGCGTGTTGATACTTCGAACAGGACTGACCGTCTGTCGGCGGCGATGAGCGGGGCGGCGGAAATCCATCGGCCCCGTTTGACGGCACGGTGGCCGCGGTCTGCGTGAGCATGGTCGCTGATACGGGGGGCACGTTTTCCGCGCTGCCTCAAAAACACCAGGGATGCCACGCCTGTGGCCGCAACTAGCAGCACAGAGATTTCACCGACGGTATCCCAGGCTCGCATGTCCACCAAGGCCACATTGACGATGTTGCGCCCGCCTCCGGCCAGGGCCGCCTCAATGAAATCGTGGGCGATGGACGGCTCTACCCGCGCTAGGGGGGCGGCTACGGCGAAAAGCATGGCAACCCCACCGACGGCTGCACCAATAGCGATGCGCCCGTAACGGCTGCGCTTGTAGGGCCGGTTGGAGAAGTAGGGGGGAAGGCTCCGCAGAACCAGCACCAACACCACCAGCGTGAGCGTTTCGGCTAACACCTGGGTGAGAGCAAGGTCGGGTGCCCCGTAGAGCAGAAAAATGAGCGCGCACCCGTAGCCGGTGACCCCCACCAGAAGTACGGCTTTGAGCCTGCGGCGGGCACGGGTTGCCAGAAGGGCAGCAGCGATAGCGACCAGCACGATGGGGATCTCCCCGCCGCGCTCCCAACCAGCCACAGCAAAAGGCCCCAACCGCACAATGCTTCCGTAGGCCTGGGCAGCAGCCTGCGGTGTTGCACCAGGCAGCACCGTTCCCGCCCGGCGAATAAGGCCCCCCAGCAACCCTAAGCCTGGCCCCACTACCAGGCATATGAAGATCATGGACAGGTAGAAGGGCAGTGAGCCACGCTGAGTGTAACTGGTGACGTCAGCAGCAAGGTCATCAAGCCAGCGCATGAACCGCCGGTAATGGTAGTCAGCACTGACGGGATGCCACGAGCGGGCCTGCCATCGTTCAATCTTCACCCTCAACGCGAAGGCCAACCCACCTGCGACAAGAACGCCTGCGGTGATTGCTAGGGCAGGGGTGAATCCGCCCCACAACGTCAGGTGACCATCATGCCCGATGGGGTAGCGGCCCGCATAGGTGGTGAGCATCCGTTCTGCCATGCCGGGGATGGCCGCTAAAGCAAGGCCACCCAAGGCCAGCAGCAGGGGTGGCGCAATGAGGGCGGCCTGCTTACGTCCAGGCCGGGCGACCGCCAGAGTGAGGGGGTCGCTGGCATGTCCAGCCTGCGTGTCCCGTGCCGCCTGTGCGTGAACCCACAGGTCACGCTGGCTGTCACTTTTCACACCAAAAGCCCCCCACAGGAACCGGCAACCGTAGGCGACAGTCAACACTGACCCCACCGTCAGCGCGGCCAAGGCAGCCTTACCTAGCAGGTCCGGGTCGTGAATCCAGGCTTCGAGCGCGGCCTCTTTAGCAATGTACCCGGCGAAGGGGGGCAGGCCGATCATCGACCCGGCAGCCAGCAGCCCACAAAGAGCCATCCAGGGCATGTCCCGCCACAAACCGGACAGCCTGCGCAGGTCACGGCTGCCAGTGCGGGCGTCCACGGCACCCACCACCAAAAAGAGTGCAGCCTTGAACATGGCGTGGGCTCCCAGCAGGGCCAGCCCGGCCAGGGCTGCCCCACGGCTGCCGTATCCGACCAGCAGCACAATAAGTCCCAACTGCGAGATAGTGCCGAAGGCAAGCACAAGTTTGAGGTCGTATTGCCGCAGCGCCCGGTAGCCCCCCAACAGCATAGTTCCAGCCCCCAACACCAGCACTACCGGCCTCCAACCCGGTATGTCAGCGAAGGCAGGCGCAAACCGGGCCACCACATAAACCCCTGCTTTGACCATTGCCGCAGCGTGCAGGTAGGCAGACACGGGAGTGGGGGCAGCCATAGCGGCAGGCAACCAAAAATGTGTGGGGATGAGGGCAGCCTTGGTGGCTGCCCCCGCCAGCACACACAGGGCCGCCACCACAATGATTGGCCCGCCCACCCCGCGTGCGATAACCAAGTCGATGATGCCGCGCAAACTCCAGGTGCCCGCCGCCGTACCCAACATGACAAAACCCACCAGCATGGTGAGGCCGCCTGCCGTGGTGACGATGATGGCCTGCATGGCGGCCCGTCGTGAGGCTTTACGGCTCATGTAATGGCCGATGAGCAGGTAAGAGAAGACGGTAGTCAACTCCCAAAAAACAAAAAGCAGCAGAATGTTGTCGG
>JAITCK010000228.1 GCA_031283115.1 Cellulomonadaceae bacterium
AAGAGCCGAACCTCATCGGCGGGAATGTCGAGCCCGTCAGCAAAGCCGTCAACGTTGGACGGCAGCAGGGCCGTGCCGGGCGCATCCAGCAGGGGCAGGCCCACATCGGTGACACCAAAAACTTCACGCGACAGCGTTCCAGCAGCCTGCCCCACCTGCATACCGAACGCGGCGGCCCCCACCTTACGGATGAGGTCGGTGGGGCTGAGCCCGCCCAAACCCAACTGGTCCAGGTTGACTTCGCCGCCCGCGAAAGACCCTGCCGCATCGGTAGAGGCGGCGTCGTCAGGGTCGTTGTCGAGCAGGTCGGCAGGGATTTCAATGTCCAACTCGAGGCCGCCAACCCGCCCGTCACCTAGGACGGTTGCCAGGGCGTCAGCCATCGACGATGCGACAGGGGCGACAATCCGATGCCAGGAGGGCAGGGTGGCTTCCACCCACTCTGACCTGCTCCACGCATACTGCTGGCCGCCAGCCGGAGGCAGGGTGGTGGCAGCATCCAGCCAGAGTTCAGCCACACTGAGAGCGTCTTTGGCCTGCTTTGCTTGGGCAGCCATGATGGAGGGGTCGCCGTCTTTCACGGCAGCCTGGCGGGCCAGATCGTGGGCGAGGCGGGTGTTGACCGGGTCATCGCCAGATGCGGCAAACATTTGCTTCACCTGGGCTAAGGCTGCCTGCATGGTGGCAGGGTCGGGCAGGCGCCCGTTCTGGGCCAGCATGTGGGCCGGATCCATGCCACGTTCACGCATGGAAGCGATCATGTCGTCCCCGCGGTCACCGAAAAGGCCGCGCATGAACTCGCTGAGTTGCTCGTCGCTGATGTTCTTGCCGTTGTTGGCGTCACCAGATCCGTTGACGCCGTTTCCGCTGCCGGGCATGTCCGCCATGTTGTGCTCTCCTTATGGTCAACACCCACCGTAACGCCCGCGAAGCAGGGATGATGGGTCAGTGACCGATCCGACGCCTGTCGCAGATGCTTTCGCTGCGCCCGCCCACGCTACACCGTGCCCCTCGCCGCGGTCTCGAACAGCCTTCGTGGCTTTTGTGTCCATGATGCTGCTTGCGGGGATTGCCCTGTCGATTCCTACCGGCTTTGCCGTGCGCAGTCCCGGCCCCACCGCCGACACCCTGGGGGAGGTGTCTTTGCAGGTTGACGGCGAATCTGAGGATGTCCCGCTGGTTGAAGTCTCTGGGGCACCCACCTATCCGGCATCGGGCAAACTGCTGCTCACCACGGTTTCTGTGGGCGGCGGGCCGGTCAGCAGCGTTTTTGGTGTGGATGTGCTTTACGCCTGGGTGATGCCAGGCCGCACGGTGTTGCCTGCTGATGCGGTGTTCGCTACGGGCATCACCCGTGAGCAGCAGCAGGAACAATCGGCGGCACAAATGGCAAGTTCCAAAGAGACTGCCACTGCTGCCGCCCTCAGCGAGTTGGGCATGGACGTTCACCCCACCCTCCAAGCTGCCGGGATCACCGCCGACTCGCCGTCCGATGGGATCGTCCACGAAGGGGACATCATCACATCCATTGACGGGCATCCGGTCAACACTCATGCCGCCCTCATGGACCGTCTCGAAGCCACCGAGCCCGGCTCTGACGTGGTGTTGGGTCTGACCCGTGAAGGTGCCCCCCTGGACGTGACCATCACTACCGGCGAGGCTGAAACCGCTGACGGGCACACCCGCGCCGCCCTGGGCATCCTGGTAGCCAGCACCTTCCACTTCCCTGTTGACGTGGAGATTCAACTCGAAGACATTGGTGGCCCTAGCGCCGGCATGATGTTCGCCCTAGCCATCATCGACCGTCTCACCCCCGCCGACGAGTTAGACGGACGGTCTGTCGCAGGAACAGGCACAGTAGAAGCCGACGGGACTGTAGGCCCCATCGGCGGAGTTCAACAGAAAATGGCGGGAGCCCTGCGGGACGGGGCACGATACTTCTTGACCCCCCAACCCAACTGCGCGGAAGCCATCGGACATATACCCGCAGGCCTGCGCGTCATCCCTGTCAGTACGCTGGCCCAAGCCCTCGACGCGATCACCGCCATCGGACAAGGAGAAGCGGACGGCCTTCCCGTATGCGTTCTGGCCGACAGCGACACCATGACCGACTGACGGTGGCGGTTCTGGCTAACATGCGCCGACGGCGGCTGTGGCGAGCGTCGGTGACGTGTCCACACGTCAGGCGAGGCGGCGAACAGAGCAATAACCGTAACGATACCGACACGTGAAGCGTGTGACGTGCGCGTGGAGCAGCCGCATCAGTGAGTCTGCACGTCATGCGCCGTCGCATCCTCACCGTCGCCTCCGTCATCGTTATTGCAGCGATTGTTGTGCTTGTTGCTGCCCAGTTGTGGACTGAAGTGTTGTGGTTCGATGCCGTCGGCTTCTCCCGCATCATTTGGACGCAATGGGTGGCTCGCGTGGCGCTTTTTGCTGTCGGATTCCTGGTCATGGCGGCAGCCGTCTACCTGTCCTTGACGGTGGCCTACCGATGCCGCACCGTCTATGCGGCGGCCAGCGGCGAAGCGGCAGCACTCGACCAATACCGTGAAGCTATAGAACCCCTGCGCCGCGCCAGCAGCGTAGCCATCCCCGTCATCGTCGGATTTTTCGCCGGACTGGCTTCCGCCGCCCAATGGCGCACCTTCCTGCTGGCGATCAACGCCGTACCCTTTGGACGACGCGACCCGCAGTTCGGGTTCGACGTGGGCTTTTACGTGTTCCACCTGCCCGTTCTGCAAGAAATGACCTCATACCTCATCACCGTGGCTGTCATCAGTGCCATCGCCGCCGCTATCACCCACTACCTTTACGGGGGAGTGCTATTGGGCCGGGTCGACCCAGGCCAAGACAGACTGTCGCGGGCGGCCCGCATCCACTTGGGCGTGTTAGGGGCTGTCATCATGGTGCTTATCGCGGCCCGCTACTGGCTGGACAGGTACACGCTGCTCACCGGGTCAAACGACAAGTTCGATGGGGCCAGTTACTCCGACATTCACGCTGTACTGCCTGCCAAAGGAATACTGGTTGGCGTTGCTCTGCTGGTGGCAGTGACCTTTGTCGCCTCAGCGGCCAGTCGCAACAACTGGCGCCTCCCCGTCCTCGGTGTGGGCCTGATGATCGTTGCTGCTATTGCCGTGGGGGGCATCTACCCGGCTATCGTCCAACGCTTCCAAGTCAATCCCAACGCCCAAGAACTAGAAACCCCCTACATTCAACGCAACATCAACGCCACCCTGGACGCTTTCGGCCTCGACCAGTTAGAAACCCAGCCTTACGCTGCATCGACCACCGCCCAGCCGGGAGCTCTGCGAGCCGACGCGGAAACCACCGCCCAGATTCGCCTGCTCGACCCACAAATAGTGTCCCCATCCTTCCGTCAACTGCAACAAAACAAGCAGTTCTACGATTTCGCCGACTACCTGGCCGTAGACCGCTACACCGTTGACGGAGAATCCCGCGACACAGTCATTGCTGTGCGCGAACTCAACCTTGACGGTCTGGGTGCCTCCCAACGCAACTGGGTCAACGACCACACCGTGTTTACGCACGGGTTTGGCGTTGTCGCCGCCTTCGGCAACCAGACCGGACCAGACGGTCGCCCAGCCTTCTTCGAAGGCGGCATCCCGCCACGCGGAGCTCTCACCGACTCGCAAAACTATGAGCCGCGTGTCTACTTCAGCCCCCAACTCAGCGACTATTCGGTAGTGGGCGCGCCCGCCGGGCGTGACCCCTGGGAACTGGACTTCCAAGCCGACGATGAGGCAGGCGGCGGCCAAGAAAACACTGCCTTCCCCACCCGCGACGTCACCGCAGGCCCCAGCATCGACAACCTGTGGCGCAAACTACTGTTCGCCCTCAAGTTCGGTGACGAGCAGTTGTTCTTCTCCGACCGGGTCACCGACGAATCACAGATCCTCTTCGACCGCAGCCCCGCTGAGCGGGTCGCCAAAGTAGCGCCCTGGCTCACCCTGGACAACCGCGTCTACCCGGCTGTCGTTGACGGATCCATCAAATGGATCGTTGACGGCTACACCACCGCACACACCTACCCTTACGCGACAGCAACCCCCCTAGACACGACAACAGGCAGCG
Source organism: Cellulomonadaceae bacterium (assembly GCA_031283115.1). GTDB lineage: Bacteria > Actinomycetota > Actinomycetes > Actinomycetales > Cellulomonadaceae > Xylanimonas. Next base: position 4,099 of record JAITCK010000228.1, read on the forward strand.
CCAGCACCGCAACCGTGCGCACGGCAGGAATCCCGGCCTTCCTGCCCGAACAAGTCAACTACATTCGCAACTCCATCAAAGCCACAGTAGACGCCTACGACGGCACCGTGACCCTCTACGCGTGGGAGCCCGGAGACCCCCTGCTGCAAGCCTGGCAGCAAATCTTCCCCGGCAAAGTTCGCCCGCTCAGTGAAATCAGTGGCGACCTGATGAGCCACCTGCGCTATCCCGAAAACATGTTCAAAGTCCAGCGCACCCTGCTGCAGCGCTACCACGTCACCGACCCGGCCCAGTTCTTCTCCAGCCAAGACTTGTGGCGCAACCCGCAAGACCCGGCCGCCCCAGGGGAAGGCGCCCGACCCTTACAGCCGCCCTACTACCTGACCTTAGAAATGCCCGGCCAAGACCAGCCCGCCTTCTCACTGACGTCACTGTTCATTCCAGGCGGCAACTCCGACCGGGAAATCCTCACCGGATTCTTGGCAGCCGATGCGGAAGCAGGGGCCCAGGCTGGCATCAAAGCGCCCGGCTACGGCAAGTTGCGGCTGCTCGACATGCCGCGCGACAACACGGTGCCTGGTCCCGGCCAGGTGCAAAACAACTTCAACACCAACCCCAACATTTCCCAGCAACTCAACCTGCTGGAGTTGGGCTCATCAACCATCAAACGTGGCAACCAGTTGACGTTGCCGGTTGGTGGTGGCCTGCTGTACGTGCAGCCCGTCTACGTCCAGTCGGCATCAGGCACACAGTTCCCCCTGCTGCGCCGCGTACTGGTCGCCTTCGGTGACGAGACAGGTTTCGCTGAAACCCTTGATGCTGCCCTCGACCAGGTTTTCGGCGGAGATTCCGGTGCTGCCGCTGGTGACGCTGGTGCCGGTGGTGTCGGTGGTGTCGGCTCTGCTGGTGAGGGTGACGACGGGACGACGGCTCCGCCCCCTGCCGCTGGCGAGCCTGCGACGCCCACCCCTGGCGAAGATGGTTCCGCTGGTTCCGGCAATAGTGACGATGCTAGTGGTGCTGGCGCTGGTGCTGGCCTGCTGGGTGACGCCCGCTCCCAACTGGCTGCGGCCCTCCGCGACGCCAACCAGGCCCTCCAGGCTGGTCAAGAGGCTTTAGCCAACGGCAACTGGGCCGCCTACGGCACCGCCCAACAGCAACTCCAGGCAGCCCTCCAAAGAGCCCTAGCCGCCGAACAACTCCTCGACCAGTGAATCGTGCGAGGTGAAACGGCATAGGTTCACGCTCACGCGCGCCGGGAGGGCGGCGCTACGTCACTTGGTTCCACGCGCGCCGGGAGGACGACGCCGAGCGGTGACGGACTTTTCGCCCACTTTTCGCCCACTGTGCACTAATCCGGGCATGAAACAAGCCCCCCGGCTCCGCGTTTCCGCAGGCCGGGGGGCTTTTTAGTAGCGGGGACAGGATTTGAACCTGCGACCTCTGGGT
>JAITCK010000030.1 GCA_031283115.1 Cellulomonadaceae bacterium
AGTACGTCGTCGCGGGCGGCGAGGACTTCGGCCAGGTGGTCGGGGGTGGTGCGACTTTCCACTGCCGTGAGTTCGGAGGTGCGGGCCAGCACTTCAGCGGCCGTGTCAAGCACCTCGGCAGGGGTGGCCAGGTCGCCGTTTGCCAGGGTGGACAGTTCAACACGGTTGCCGCTGCGGCCTGCCGAACCGGTACGGGCCCGGATGGCGCCTTCAATGTCACCTGTCGCCTGGTCGGCTACCTCAATGTCTGCGGGGGCGGGGTGGCTGGCCGGGCCAACGGTAGTGGTGGTGACCAGGGTGGCTGCTGCGGCGGCCAGCAGAGAACCCCCGGCGGCCATGCGTTGACGCTGGCTGCGGCGGTGGTCACGGATGAGTTGGTCGGCGACTTGCTGGGCGCGGCGCCGGTCGGCACGGCTGGGGGCTGCAGACTGGATGGCGGCGCGGCTGGCTTCAACAACAGTGTTGACGGTAGGCAGGTGGGCCTGGTGGTTCTGGTTGTGCGCTGACGCGGTGGAGGCTGTCGGGTTGTGGTCGAACTTGGGTTGAGCCTTGATGACCCTGACGGTTGCGTGGGGGGCCGACGCCTGCGTGGCTTGCGTTGTTGTACGGTGAATGGAGGCGCGTGTCGGATACTGCGTAGGCACGACGCGGCACTTCCTCTTCTGGTGGCGGACTCCCGGCGCGCGTGTTCGGCGCTCAGGCTGTTGGATGCAACGGCGTCAAAAGTACCAGTTTCCTGTTACCAAAATGTCATCTGTCGTCCAGTGAGCGCTTCCACGGCAGACCGGTTGTAGAGGTTGCTAAAACCGTTGGTTACGCGCGGTCGCCCCCGTCGACGCCATCGGGCAGCCTCAAAAGCGCAGGCGGACGGCTTCGCCGTGGGCGGGCAAATCCTCGTTGTTGGCGACGGCGACGATGCGGTCGGCTAGTTCGGCCAGGGCGTCGCGGTCGTATTCGATGAGGTCAACGGCTTTGAGGAAGCTGAGTACGCCCAGGGCGCTGGCAAAGCGGGCGGTGCCGCCGGTGGGCAGAACATGGTTGGATCCGGCCATGTAGTCACCTAGGGACACGGGCGACCAGGGGCCCACAAAGATGGCTCCGGCGTTGCGGACGCGGTCGGCCCAGTGGGGGGCGTTGTCGGTGTGGATTTCTAGATGTTCGGCCCCGTAAGCGTTGACGACGGCTAAGCCTTGATCCAGGTTGTCGACAAGGATGATGGCGGATTGGGGGCCGGTCAGGGCGGTGGTGACGCGGTCGGCGTGTTTGGTGGCGGGCACGAGGGCGTCTAGTTGCTGTTCGACGGCGGCGGCCAGGGTTTCTGATGGGGTGACCAGCACGGAGGCGGCCAGGGGGTCGTGTTCGGCTTGGCTGATGAGGTCGAGGGCGACGTGGCGGGGGTCGGCGGTGTCGTCGGCCAGGATGCCAATTTCGGTGGGGCCAGCCTCCGCGTCAATACCAACCACGCCGTTGACTAGTCGTTTTGCCGTGGCGACGTAGATGTTTCCGGGGCCGGTGATGACGTCGACGGGCTCGCAGAGGATGGGGCCGTCTTGGGGCTGGCTGCCTGCCGCCCCGTAGGCGAACATGGCGATAGCTTGAGCGCCGCCGACGGCGTAAACCTCGCTGACGCCCAGCAGGTGGGCGGCGGCCAGGATGGTGGGGTGGGGCAGGCCGTCATGGTCTTTTTGTGGGGGTGAGGCCAGGGCCACGGATTCGACGCCTGCCGCCTGGGCGGTGACGACGTTCATGATGACGGAGGACGGGTAGACGGCCAGGCCGCCGGGGGCGTACAAGCCCACCCGTTCAACGGGGATGAACTTTTGCCGCACCACCGCCCCGTCAGCCAGAACGGTGGTGTGGGGTTGCGGGACTTGGTCTTGATGGACGGCCCGGACGCGGCGGATGGATTCTTCCAGGCCCGCCCGGACGTCCGGGTCGAGAGCGGCCAGGGCTCCGGCGAGGGCGGTGGCGGGAACCCGCAGGTTGGCGGGGCGGACGCCGTCGAACTTTTCGGCGATGTCGCGCAGGGCTGCGGCACCTCGGTCGCGCACGTCGTCGACGATGGGCCGCACGGTTTCTGTTGCCGCGTCGATGCTGAATTGCGCTCTGGGTACGGCCTCCAACAGTTGCCGACGGGTCAGGCTGCGGCCACGAAGGTCAATCCGACGAATCATGGGCGCCACTGTAGCCAACCCTGCCCCGTCAACCCGGCAACCCGGCAACGCTGGAAGCGTGAACCCGCGAGAAGGCGAGTCCCGCCTGGCAGTGGCAGGCACAGGCCGGGCACAATGGGGGCATGACACAGCCTGCGCCTGTTGAGGTTCCTATTCGTGACGACATGATTCGGTTGGGGCAGTTCCTCAAGTTGGCGGGGCTGGCTGAAACCGGCGACCAGGCCCGCGACCTCATCAGCGACGGAGAAGTGACGGTGGGCGGTGAGGTGGAGACTCGGCGGGGTCGGCAACTTCACCGGGGCGACATTGTCACCGTCTCCTCCCCGCAGGGCGTCGAATCAGCGCAAGTCGCCTAACCCGGCCAGATAGGCCGTCTAGTCGAGGGGCGGGAAGAGGAGCAGGTCGGGGAGGGAGGTGGCGAAGTAGTCGACCGACCCGTCGTCGAGTACGGCTTGGACGACGGCATCAGTGCGTATGGCTGCCCGTGCTGCCTCCGCTTCGTCGTCTCGCCCCAACTGCTCGAGAACCTGCGCCAACTGCGTGGAAATGACGGTGGTGTCTGCGAGGTCGTGACGGTCTTCACCAAGATGGTGGGGCACGGCGATGGCGGCGCGAGCGGCAGCGAGCGCCCCAGGCAGGTCGCCATTCGCCTGGTAGGCCTGCGACCGTGCAACGTGCAGCCGCTCCCAGGTGGCGAGCACCACTCCTTCGCCGCCTTCGAAGGGGGCGAAGGTGCGCGTTGTCATCAGTTCGTTGGCTTCTTCGAGGCGGCCTGTGTCGATGAGCAGGTTGATGTAGTTGGCGGTGGCGTCGTCACGTTGCAGTATCAGCGTGCGGTAGCGGTCCATGATGCTGACCCGCGCTGAGGCGGTGTGTCCGGCGCGGGAGCACAACTGGTCGTATTCGTGGATCAGGCGGGCGTCAGGTGCAGCGGCCAGCGCTTGTTCGTAGAGGTTGAGGGCGCCAGACACATCGGCTGTGACGGTGTATCGGGCGATGGCTGCGTTGCGTAGGGCCACAGTGTCGGTCTCACCGTCTGCGATGGCGGACTCCCACAGGTCGAGGGCTTCCGTTTGACGGTCGGCGTCGAAGAGGAGCATGGCGAGCAGGCGTTTGGCTTGCCTGTTGTGGCCGTCTGCTGCCAGCGCGGCGGCAAGGGCGTCGTGGTCGTCAAGGCCTGCCGGGAAGCAGCGGGTGTCAGGGGTTTGCTGCGCTTCCAGGCGGGCGACAGCGGCCCCGTCACCATCGCCTAGCCGATCCAGAATGAGGGCACGATGGTAGTGGGCCATGGGGCGGGCCTCACCTGTCGGGGTCGGTGAGGTGCAGGCGGCTACCGCCAGTACGTCAAGTGCCAGGGCGCTGGCTCCGGCTTGGGCCAGGTCGATGGCGGCGTCGATGGCGGTGCGTGCGTCGAGTCCGGTCAGCGCGGGTAGGCCGTCACTCAGCACACGCAGGGTGACGTCGAGCGGGTCTACCGCGAGCGCCGCGTCGAGTATCTCGCATGCCGCCGCATCGTCCCCTGTCTGTCGCAGGGCAACCACGCTCAGGGCTTTGGCTCGAATGTCATCGCCTGCGGCGGCTACTGCTGCTGTCGCGTGTCGGGCTGCCTCAGCCCACTGGCCGACGCGGGCGGCGATGCGTCCGCGTTCCAGGCTGGCTGGGGCGAGCCACTGCCTGTCCCAGGCGGCCTTGGCGAGGGCGTCGACGGCCTGGTCGGTGCGGCCTAGGCGCAGCAGGGTCAGGCCCAGTAGGTAGGAGACTTCTCCGTCACGGGGGTTGGAGTTGTAGATGGTCAGCCTGTTCAGGGCTGTGGTCAGGTGTTGTTCTGCTTGGGGGTAGAGGCCGCGCTGGTAGCGGTTGGTAGCTAAGGCCAGGTTGCAGCGGATGTCGCCGGGGTCACGGCGGAGGCCTTCTTCCCAGTAGGGCAGCGGGGACCGGGAGGGGTGCCGGTATTGCTGCAGGTGGGTGCCGGTGAGCCAGAGTTCATCGACGCTGGTGATGTTTTGCGGCTGCGGCGGCACTTTAGCTACTGGCGGTTCGGGGGTGTCTACGGCAGCGCGCGGCGTCCAGGTGATGATTTCTGCCCCGTCATGTGTGACGGCGACGGTGACGTCTGTGGGCTGGGTTTCGGCATCGACTGTCGTCTCCCAGGTCCAGGGCTGGCCGGGCGCCAGGTCGACGGGCTGCTCGTGAAGGATTTGTGGACCGGAGGTGACGCGGATGGTCGCTGAGGGGAAGGGCCGTGACACGGCCACGCCCACGCTGACCTGTCCGCCGTCAACGTCGAGATGGACGGCGGCGTCGGTGGTGGATTGGTGGACAATGCCGATGGTTTGGATGGGGAACCAGGTTTGCGTGAAAGTTTTGGTTTCCCCCGGCTCCAGCCAGGTGAAGTCGGGCTGGTTGTCGGTGTACACGCCAGCCATCAACTCAATGTAGGGGCCGTCGTTGTCGGTGAGTAGGCGATCCCAGGCGTAACCGAAGGGGGCGTTACCCCAGGTCCACTGTTTTTTGCCGGGGGCGATGTGGCGGTCGGCCACGTGAACAAAGCCAGCACCAATCTGGTGGTTGTAGCCGCCGAAAAAGTCGTCGCGGGTGGACGTGATCATGTAAGAGGTGGGGACTTTGACGTTTTTGTAGAAGTCGAGGCGGTCGCCGCTGTGCGGGTCGCCCTCGACGTGCTGGGCCGGGTAGTCGTAGCCGTAGTAGGGGCGGTCAGAGGCCGGGAAGGCTGTGATAGCTCGTTCGGCGTGGTCGGCCACATAGTGGACGTCGGTGGGGAAGAAGGCCTGGTAGTCGTAGGTGTCATCGACGGCGGCGGCCACGTTAGCCCACCAGAGGAAGGTTTGGGCCTGGTCGGTGCGGTTGTGCAGGCGGCCCACTACTTCGACGACGGCGCGGTCAGGGTAGATGCGGATGCCGTGGGTGCCGCGCATCCGCGCGAACGGGTCATGGTCGGAACACCAGACGGTGATGGATCCGTCGTCGTGCTGTTCGATTTCGGTTTGGGTGGGCAGGAAGGTGGCGGGGCGGTGGTGTTGCGGCCAGTTGAATTCGACGCCACCGGAAATCCACGGACCGGCCAAGCCCACCAGGGCCGGTTTGATGACGTTGTTGCGGTAGAAAAAGTCGTAGCCTGCCACTTTGTCGTAGCCCACGTGGATGCGGCCACCGAGTTCAGGCAAGATCATCAGACGAATCCACTGGTTCTCCAGGTGAATGGCCTGCCACTGACGGGGCTCCCCCTCGGTGGCGATACTGTCAACGAAAGGAATGGGGTAGACGCGCCCGCTCGAGCCCTGGAACACGCGCCGGTTGACAAACAGCGGGTACTTGTCGGGCTCGCCAGTGGCGTACGTTTTCATGGTCACAGGCTGCGACCAGGCGACAGCCTCACCGCGGGCGAGGCGGGCAGCCAGTGGTGCGGGAGCGTCAGGAAGTTCAAGGAGTGAAGAGTCAGCGGAAACATCAGTGTTCATGGCGCTAAGTACATCGCGTAAGCCCCACCGCTCGCCATAGACACTCAACGCCATACCTAGACATTCCGATGATTGTTGGAAGATTATTGCTACATGGCTATTCAGGAGGGATTTCACGGTGAACGGCTTGTTGTTGTTCCGCGGCCCATCGTAGATTCTGCACTAGAACAACCCGTTACCCGCCGGCTCATGGTCACCGATGCCGGGTATTTTCCCGCCGCGCAGGATCACCGGATACGCCGTGTGACGGCAATCAGTGAGCACATCGTCATCGTCTGTTCAAGCGGGGCCGGATGGGTGAGTTTCCGCAACGACATCCACCACGTGCGGGCGGGTCAGGCTCTTGTTATCCCCGCCAAAGTTCCCCATGAATATGGCGCTGACAGCAATACTCCCTGGACAATCTGGTGGGTTCACGTCACGGGGCTCGATGCTCCCGAACTTGTGTCAAGTATCGGCGTGCGGGCCAGTCAGCCCACCATTGACATTCATGCTGTCGAACGTGTTGTCGGGTTACTTGATGAGATTGTCACCGCCCTGGAACGAGCGCCATCTCAAGCAAAGCTCATAGCCGCCGCAGGATCTGCATGGAAGTTGCTTACCCAGTTGACGGTCGATCAGTTCCTCCCCCGGCCCGGCGACCCGCTCGAACGGGCGATGGCCTACCTGGAGGAACGGCTGGAGAGTTCCATCCGCGTTACCGAGTTGGCGGCACTTGTCGGCGTTTCCGCATCGCATTTATCTGCGCTGTTCCATCAAGCCACGGGTGGTGGCGTGCTCGCCCACCACACTGCCTTACGTATGGCGCGCGCCCGTCATCTTCTCGACACTACCGGCTTCACTATCACCGATATCGCGGAAGAAAGCGGGTACGGCGATTCCTTCTACTTCTCACGCCAGTTCCGTAAATACCACAACATGAGCCCCACCGAATACCGCAACCGCGACGCGACCTAGGAACCCCCACTGCTCCGCGACCAGTCTGGGAGACATGTCTCCTCAATGCATCGAAGAGGAACACATTCGTCAAACAATATTCCTCATCTAGCCAATAAGGAACATTGTTTGACATGTCGCGGACCTCAACGCTCGAACGAGCACATTCCCCACGTGGAAAAGGAGGAACTACTCATAGGCCGCCGAGAGAACGCCGACCACGCGAGGGGCGAAGTAACGGCGCTTGTAAGCCTTCTCGTCGACGACTCCAAGAACCCCCAGGTCAACCAACTGCCCAACAAGTTTACGTGCCCGTCCATATGACAGACTAAGGGTGGATTCCACTCGAGCAAGCGTGAATGATGGATTGGCAATCGCCAAGTCAACCAAGGCGTGAGCACTATCGGCGCGCAGGGCAGAAGCCCGCACCACACAACGAAAACCCAGGGATCTCTCAGAAACGTATCCCGAAAGGGCGTACTGCCATAGTCCTACCACAAGTGTCCTGCGACCTGGATATCTAGTGAAATCCCCCAGGTCAGGTTCCACTGGGTTCCTGGGGGCAGCCAGCGCAGGCCGGTGCCGGAGTTGAGGGCGTCGGGCGGGGCGGTCATCGGCTCAATGGCGATGGCCAGGGCTGGGCTGCCAAAGGGGCCGCTGAGCAGTCCGCGCCCAGCAAGCGAGCCGCCGGGCGGCTGGTCGGTGATCCACACCTGGACCCAGGCGAAATTCGAGTCGGCCCAGACGGTCGTGGTCGCTCCGTCGGCGCGAGTTAGGGTGTGGCGGACGCGCCCGTCAGGGCAGGCAGTCAGGTTGGTGTAGCCGACGTGCCTGATAGCGTCGGCAACCCGCCGACCGGCGCGAAGGTCTGCCGTCAGGCCGTCAACGGGCACTGTAGCGACGGGCAGGTGCGTGTCGTCGTCGAGGATGATGGCGGAGGCCGCGTCAATGGTCACCGTCAGGTCATCGACGTGAGTCCCGCCAACTCGCAGGTAGGGGTGGGCGCCGACGGCCACGGGGGCGGCAGTGTCGCCGTCGTTACGGATGAGGTGGTCGACGGTGATGCCATCTGGACTGAGCGCATACCGCACCTGGGTGGTCAGCGCGAAGGGGTATCCTGCCCGGTCGCTCACGGGTGCGCTCAGGGTCACTGAGGTATCGTCGCGTTCGACAACGTCATACATGGTGTCGGCGAGCAGGCCGTGGTTGGCGTTGCCTAAGTCTGGCTCGGTCACGTCGAGACGCTGGGGACTCCCCTGATACTCCCAGGTGGCCCCGGCAACCCGGTTGGGCCAGGGGGCAAGAATGGCGCCCGCCATGCCGGGCGGGTCGATGGTGGTGGTGGTCGGTTCGACAATGTCAACGCCTCCCACCCGCAGAGCCCGTAGGGCGGCGGCCTGGCGCGAGACTATCGCCTCAACAACCGGGCCGCCTTCCTGTGGCTGGAGGCGCAGGTGGATCATCTGACCGGATGCGGTCATGCGGCGTCGAGGGCGGTGACGCGAAGCAGCAGCGACCGGTCCACGTCGAGCGAGGGGGCTTCCAGGCCATGCTCGGCCAGGACAGTGCCGGGCAGGGTAACGCCACCTGCTGCCAACCAGGGAGGTTGCTGGCCCTGGGGTACCTCGTCAGTGACGACCAACTGCTCCACGCGATAGGTTCGAGCCGGGTCCAGTCCCGGCAGGCGGAGCCGGGCGGGCGGCCACACGGCGGGGCGGGCCAGCAGCGCGTACTGGTAAATGGCCTGCGACCCGTCGGTTGCGACGACGCCTTCGAGGCGGGCCTCGGGTTGGGTGTCCGCGTGGACAACCACACCCGAGTGCAGCAACGGACGCAGCGCCTTGTGCACGTCTACCCACTGCTTGACGCGGGCGAACTCGGCATCATCCAGCAGGGTCAGGTCGAGTTCGACGCCCAGGTGACCCCACAGCACGGTGGCGGCCCGGAAGGCCAGCGGTGCCACGCGGCGGGTGGTGTGCGATTCCTCCGCCCCGATGTGGGTGCCCTGCAACTCAGGGGGCAGCAGCAGGCTGGTCCACCGTTGCTGGTCGATGCGTTCGTGTGGGTCATTGCAGTCGGAGTCCCACACCCGGTCGGTGCGTTCCAGGATTCCCAGGTCAACGCGGCCACCGCCCGAGGCGCAGGATTCGATTTCCAGGCCAGGATGGGCGGAACGCAACTCGTCCATCATGCGGTAGACCTGCTGGGTTTGACGGCGAGCCCCTGCCGCGCCGGTGGGGCTGTGCCCGGCGTCGGTGAGGAAGCGGTTGTGGTCCCACTTGATGTAGGCAATACCCAGGCGGGCGACTAGGTCGCTGACCCGGTTGAACACCAGCGCGTAGGCGTCCTCGTGGCCCAGGTCGAGCACGTGCTGGTAGCGCGAGGGCAGGCCGGGGCCGTGCCCGGCATCGAAAATCCAGTCTGGGTGCTGGCGGGCCAGGTCAGAGTCGAGGTTGACCATCTCCGGCTCAAACCACAGCCCGAACTCCATACCCAGGTCACGGACACGGTTGGCCAGCGGCTCTAGGCCGGACGGCAGCCTTTCCAGGTCAACAATCCAGTCGCCCAGCGAGGTGGTGTCGTCGCGGCGGCCCACAAACCAGCCGTCGTCTACGACAAAACGTTCCGCACCTAGGCCTGCGGCCCGCTGAGCGAAGGCAAGCATTTTGTCTAGATCCAGGTCGAAGTAGACGGCCTCCCAGGTGTTGACCAGCACAGGCCGGGGCGTGTGCGGGTGAGTGTCACGAGCCCGCAGGAACTCGTGGAAGCGGGCCGACAGGGTGTCGAGCCCGCTCCCCCACGACCCGTACAGCCAGGGGGTGACAACCTTTTCACCTGGGGCGAGAACCAGCTCGTCGGGCAGCAGCAGTTCGCCACCGCGCAGCATCCGCGACCCGGCAGGGGTGCGCTCGGCTGCAACGGTTTGGTTTCCGCTCCAGCCGAGGTGCACCCCCCACACGTCTCCGCCACGGAAACCAAAACCTGTTTCACCGGCACACAAGACCGTCGGGGCATCCAGACCCGGCTTCCCGCCGCGGCTTTCCCTTTCCCACCGTCCTAGAGGGAAGGGGTGGCGCTGCGGGATGCGCTCATGCGACCAGCGGCCCGTCAAATCCAGCAATTCGTCTGCCCTGGCCGGCACGGGAAGGGACAACTCGAACCGGTCCACCCGGTAGGCGGCGCCGTCGTTCCGCAGGCTGGCCCGCAGGCGCAGCAGGCCGGACGGTTCAAGCCGCAACTCGACACCCAAGCCCAACTGGCTGGCCTCATCGACGGCATCGACCGTCAACACGGCAGCCGCCTGCGCGCCATCGTCGTCAACATGGTGGTTGACGACGATGAACAGCGGCGCCCACCCTCGCCCGTCCCGCGACCCGGCCAGGCCGGGAACTCCCAGCCAGCCTTCGGCCAGTTGCGGCAGCACGGGAACAGGCTGCGGGTAAGTGACCGGGCTGTCCCCGATGGTCGGCTGGGTCGCCAGATCCAGGGCGGTCAACCCATCGGCGGATACGACGCCCAGGTCACGACCCCAGTGGAGGATGCGGGGCAGCCGGTGGTCTGTCAGCGAAACGACAACCGACGTGCCGCCACGGCGGAGGTGGACGATAGGGGTGGACATAGTGCTCCTTTATATACGCAGTCGTTGGGCGTTGATGCCGGGCGGGTGTGGGCTACTTGCCGCCAGTTTGCGCGATGCCCTGGATAAAAGCCCGCTGGAAGAAGAGGAAAGCGATGATGATGGGGATAGTCGCAATGACCGAGCCCGCCATGAGTTGCGGGAAGTTGGTGGTGAACTGTCCTTGAAGGAAGGCCAGGCCAGCCGAGAGAGTCATCTGGTCTTGCCTCGTATTGACAATCAACGGCCACATGAGGTCACCCCAGGCAAACAACGTCGTGAAAATCGCCAGAGTGGTCAACGGAGTCTTAGCCAAAGGAAGAACCACACGGAAGAAAGTCTGCGGAACGCTGCAACCGTCCAGTTCTGCCGCCTCCTCAATCTCTGCGGGCACGGTCTTGAAGAACTGCCGCATAAAGAAGGTACCGACAACGCTGGCCATACCCGGAACGATGAGGGCGATAACGGTATTCAGCCAGCCCAGGCGGGCCACAATCATGAACTGCGGGAGCAAATAAATTTGCCCCGGAACCATCATTGGGATAAGCAGAATAGTGAAGAGAATCCCGCTGCCCTTGAACTTGATGCGAGCAAAGGAATACCCGGCAAGCGCACACAGGATAGTTGAGATGACAACGCGCCCAAGAATCATGAGAAAGGTGTTTCGAAAGAACGCGAGGAAAGGCAGGGCATTCCATACGTCAATGTAGTTGGTCAACGCCCAACTCGACGGCAGGAACTGTGGAGGCATCTGGACAGACTCGGTGAGAGTCTTGAATGATGTGAGGACGCTCCAGATGAACGGGCCGATCATAAAGACAGACCCGACAATGAGCAGCAGATAGACAAGAACCTTGCCCGGTGAAAGTTTCTTTGATTTCATAATACCTACCCCAACCTACTG
>JAITCK010000048.1 GCA_031283115.1 Cellulomonadaceae bacterium
ATGCGCAGCAAAAAGCAGCTGACAGGCTCGCCGCGTTGAGCCCGACCCGTGTTGAGGAAGGTGGGCGTGGCTGGCTGGAAGCGGCCCGAAATCACCTCATCGACAATACGGAGGGCAAAAGCCTCATCCCCGGCAGCTAGGCCCAAAGCCACCATGACTACCCGGTCTTCGAAACGCTCCAAGTATTTTTGGCCGTCAAAAGTTTTCAAGGCATACGAGTTATAAAACTTGGAGGCGCCCAGGAAGGATTCGAAACGGAAACCGGCGGCGTCGGCGGCAGCGAAAATCGAGTCGAGAAATTCGGGCGTGTAAGGGGCCAACACCTCAGCCTCGTAATACTTGTTGGCCACCAGGTAGTCGAGCCGGTCAGCCACCGAGCCAAAGGTCACCGTTTTCGGGTTGACATGCTGGTCAAAGTAGGCGTCAATGGCCTGCTTGTCGGCGTGGAGTTGAAGTGAGCCGTCAGCCCCCCACAGGTTGAGCATGGCATTGAGCGCATGGAAATCCGTGCTCGGCGCGGGCGTGCCAGGGTCGGTGGTTGTAGCAGTCTCGGTCATCGTGGCTCCTTGATGGTCTGTGGGTCGCAGGAGTCTACAACCGGCCACAGACTCCGCGATGTCAGTGGCCGGTACTAGGCTCTGACACAGGTCATATCGACGCAAAGATTTGTCAAGGAGTGACAAGTGAGCGCAGCAGTGAACACAACGGTAAACAGTTTCGGGGCAAAAACCACCCTTGACGTGGGCGGGCAGAATTACGAAATCTTCCGCCTAGACGCCGTCGACGGCCTAGCCCGCCTGCCCTACAGCCTGAAAATCCTGGCCGAAAACCTGTTGCGCACCGAAGATGGCGCCAACATCACCGCCGACCATGTTCGCGCCCTCGCCGCCTGGGATCCGACAGCAGAACCGGACACGGAAATCCAGTTCACGCCCGCCCGCGTGGTCATGCAAGACTTCACTGGCGTGCCCTGCGTTGTCGACCTGGCCACCATGCGTGAAGCCGTCGCCGACCTGGGCGGCGACCCGCAACGCATCAACCCGCTGGCCCCCGCCGAAATGGTCATCGACCACTCTGTGCAAATCGACGTGGCAGGCCGCAGCGACGCCTTCACCCGCAACGTCGACTACGAATACCAGCGCAACGGCGAGCGCTACCAGTTCCTCCGCTGGGGCCAGACGGCCTTCGACGACTTCAAGGTGGTGCCGCCCGGCACCGGCATCGTCCACCAGGTCAACATTGAATACCTGGCCCGCGTCGTGATGACCCGTGAACTTCCATCGTCGGGCGACGATGACACGACGACGATCCGCGCCTACCCGGACACCTGCGTGGGCACAGACTCCCACACGACAATGGTCAACGGCCTGGGCGTGCTGGGTTGGGGCGTGGGCGGCATCGAAGCCGAAGCAGCCATGCTGGGCCAGCCCGTGTCCATGCTTATCCCGCGCGTTGTCGGCTTCAAACTGTCCGGCGAGATTCCCGCAGGCGTCACCGCGACAGACGTGGTGCTCACCATCACGCAGATGCTCCGCCAGCATGGCGTGGTCGGCAAGTTTGTCGAGTTTTACGGGGCTGGCGTGGCCGCCGTCCCCTTGGCCAACCGGGCCACCATCGGCAACATGAGCCCCGAGTTCGGATCCACCGCCGCCATCTTCCCCATCGACGACGTCACCCTGGACTACCTGCGCCTGACCGGCCGCAGCGAGGCCCAGATTGCCCTAGTAGAGACGTATGCGAAAACGCAGGGCCTCTGGCTTGACCCTGCCGCCGACGGCTACATTGAGCCACAATATTCCGAATACCTGGAACTTGACCTGGGCACTGTTGTCCCCTCCATCGCCGGACCCAAGCGCCCGCAAGACCGCATCGAACTGGCCGAAGCGAAAGACTCCTTCGCCTCCACCATTCTTGACTATGTATCTGCTGATGAAGCGTCTGCTTTCAAGCAGGCGTCCGCCGCGTTGACGGGCGTCGATGAGGCCTCCGACGAATCCTTCCCCGCCTCCGACGCCCCCGCCATCGACCACGACGATGCCACCAGCGCCCCCGCCGCCGTCACCCACGGCGACATTGCCGCCCGCCCCCACAAAATCACCCCCGTCACCCTGGCCGACGGCACCGCCACGGAACTCGACCACGGCCACGTCGTCATCGCGTCCATCACCAGTTGCACCAACACGTCCAACCCGTCCGTCATGCTGGCCGCCGCCCTGCTGGCCAAAAACGCCGTCGAAAAAGGGCTCACATCCAAGCCTTGGGTGAAAACCTCAATGGCTCCCGGCTCCAAAGTGGTCACCGACTACTATGAGAAGGCCGGAATGTGGCCCTACCTGGAAGCCCTCGGCTTCCACCTGGTCGGCTACGGATGCGCCACCTGCATCGGCAACTCCGGTCCGCTAGAACCCGAGTATTCCCAGGCCGTCCACGACAACGACCTGTCCGTCGTCTCCGTGCTGTCCGGCAACCGCAACTTTGAGGGCCGCATCAACCCAGACGTCAAAATGAACTACCTGGCCTCCCCGCCCCTGGTCATCGCCTACGCCCTGGCCGGAACCATGGACTTCGACTTCGACACCCAGCCCCTGGGTGTGGACGGCGACGGCATCCCCGTCTTCCTCCGCGACATTTGGCCTTCCCCCGATCTCGTCCAGGCCACCATCGACGCCTCCATCGACCGGGCCATGTTCGTGGGCGACTACGCCGATGTCTTCACCGGCGACGACCGTTGGCGCGGCCTAGCCGTGCCCGAAGGTGCCACCTTCGCCTGGGACGCCCAATCCACCTACGTGCGCAAACCCCCCTACTTTGACGGCATGGAGGCTGCCCCTGCCCCCGTCACCGACATTGCGGGCGCCCGCGCGCTCGCCCTGCTGGGCGACTCGGTCACCACCGACCACATTTCTCCCGCCGGCGCCATCAAGCCGGATTCGCCTGCTGGCCGCTACCTGGCCGAGCATGGTGTGGAACGCCGCGACTTCAACTCTTACGGGTCCCGCCGCGGCAACCACGAGGTGATGATTCGCGGCACCTTCGCCAACATTCGCCTCCGCAACCTGCTGCTGGCCAGCGAAAACGACGGCGCTGGAGTGGAAGGCGGCTTCACCCGCGACTTCACCACTGGTCAGGTTGCCGCCATCTACGATGCCGCCCACAACTACGCCCAAGCCGGGACGCCTCTTGTCGTTTTGGGCGGCAAAGAGTACGGATCCGGTTCCTCCCGCGACTGGGCGGCCAAGGGCACAGCCCTGCTGGGCGTCCGCGCCGTCATCGCCGAGAGTTTCGAGCGCATCCACCGATCCAACCTCATCGGCATGGGTGTGCTGCCCCTCCAGTTCCCCGCAGGCCAGACGGCCGCCTCCCTGGGCTTGGATGGCACGGAAACCTTCGACATCACCGGCATCACTGCCCTCAACGCTGACGCTCTCGGCCCAGGGGCCACCCCTGCCACCGTCAAAGTCACGGCCACCCGCGACAACCAGCACTTTGTCGTCTTCGATGCCGTGGTTCGCATCGACACCCCCGGCGAAGCCGACTACTACCGCCACGGCGGCATCCTCCACTACGTGCTCCGCTCCCTAGTGTGAGGGGTTGCCCGCGCCACGCCGAGACACGCCCGTTACGTGATTTATGTCATAGAACATTGACACCAGAGGTTTGGTCACAGTTTGGTTACTGTTCACCTTGACCGTCTGCGCCTGGTTCTTGACCTGCGCGACAGCAGCGAATGAGCAGACGCCCCCCAACATCCCCATCGCACACGTGCCCATCTTCGGAGAACTGCCTGACGGCCCACCCAAATCTGGAACCCTGGCTCGAAGGCGCCCCCGGCCAATGGCGGGTCACCGTCCACAACCACACCCGCAATCACAAAACTACCGCGACACTTCACGCAGTCCCCCCCAAGCGACCGGCCATTCTGTCTCAGCATTAGTGGCGTCCCGTACTGCTGAACCGCATGAGAGGCGGGAAAGCGTCCAGTACCGACAAGAGTGCGAGGCCATCCCTGCCGTGTGACAATAGTCAAGGTAACGCAACATCCATCGGCGGCGATGACGGCAGACGATCTCCGACACAGCCGCCTGTCAACACTCCTATCGAGGAGATCGTAGTGGTCGCATCGTCTCAGCGGAGCAGGACAGTCGCACTATCGCTTCTCGCGTCATTGGCAATGCTGCTTGGCGGATGCGCCAGCACAGAGGGTGAGACGCCCAGTGCCGATGTCGCCACGGTCAGCGAACGCCCCTCCGATCGCCCCGCAAGCCCTGACGACGGCGTGAGCGTGGGGCCTTTCGACTCGCTCGAGGAATTGTGGATGAGCGCGGGCCTACGCCTTGAAAATTGCACCACGGTTGACGATGACGCCACAGGAACTACCGTCACTGTTGACATCTGCACTCCGTATTCGGACACCGGCGATGAGCAACAAATCTTTGCGGTCGTCGATAACAACCACACCGTACTGGAGGCAGTGGCTGCATCGTTCTTATCAGACCCCGAACGATGGGGAACAGGAGTTGACGCCGCACTGATGGGGATCAACTGGGCTATGGCGGGGTCAGCGCCAGCGATGGCCTCACTGAACGGTTACGGGTTCGGTGACGTGATGACTCGTGACGAAAATGGTGTCATCTCACCTGTTCCCGTCGGCGGGCGATCCTATTCCACGGCAGAGAACCTGCTCTTCGCAGCACAGGTCGCTGGCTTGCCGTGCGACGACTGGGAATGGGGTGTTTCCGACAATGAGGTCGTAGAAGGTGGAATATGTTGGGATTCCGGCGCCCAGTTATTCCTTATCACCGATGCCCAGGCACTTGACACTACCGCAGAAGAAATCGCCTCCGACGGGCCGATATTACAAGGGCCAAACTGGCTCATCCAGACAGACGATTTCAACGTTGTCGCCCCCATGATGGGCGGCACTCTGCGTCAATAAACCTGGGAGTCCTACTCAACCTGCTGCATCTGCGCGCCGCGCGACGACTGAGGACTCTGCTTGCGTCTGTCCGCCAGGCTCTGCTGTGACGTTCCTGGGGAATGTTGCTGCCGGGGCTGAGGTGAGCGAGGACATAGAGTCGGAGGGTGCGCGTTTTAGGGGTGGACCCGGGGCTGACCCGGTGCGGTGTGGGCGTGGTCGATTCCCTGCGGGGACGGCGGGCCGCGCTGGTGGCGGCTGGCGTAGTCCGCACCGACCCGGACACCTCCGTAGACCTGCGGCTGCTGGGGATAGCCCAAGGGCTAGACCAGTGGCTCGACGAATACGTGCCCGATGTGGTGGCCGTAGAGCGGGTCTTCGCCCAACACAACGCCGGAACAGTGATGGGCACAGCCCAGGCAGCTGGCCTGGCTATGGTGGCCGCTGCCCGGCGGGGGATACCCGTCGCCCTGCACACCCCATCAGAAGTCAAAGCAGCCGTGACCGGCTCAGGCAGTGCAGGCAAAGAACAAGTGCAGCGCATGGTGCAAAACATTCTCACCCTGGCCGCACCCCCCAAACCTGCCGACGCCGCCGACGCCCTCGCCCTCGCCATCACCCACCTGTGGCGTCCAGCCGGAGCCCTGCAAGGCGGCGAACGCGGCGGCGGCCTCACCCCCGCCCAAAAAGCCTGGGCCGCCGCCGAACACGCCGCCAAACGCCGCTGATGACGGGCCGTGTCGGTGGGGCGTTGTAAGGTTGATGCATAGCGCACAAGTGTTCTATAGATTTCAGGAGGGTGTCGGTGTGATTGCGTCCTTGAGCGGGGTTGTGGAGCGGGTGTGGACTGACCGCGCCGTCATTGACGTGGGCGGGGTCGGCTACCTGGTGAGGGCAACCCCGGCCACCCTGGGAACCCTACGGATAGGGGAGCGGTCTCATGTGACAACAACGATGGTGGTTCGTGAAGACTCCATGACCCTCTACGCCTTCGCCGCCGACGACGAACGAGACATTTTCGAGGTCATCCAGGGAGTGCAAGGCATCGGACCTAAAACCGGGCTCGCCCTGCTGGCCGTGCTGGGGCCAGACGGCCTGCGCCGGGCCGTCCACGCCGAAGACGCCAAGGCCGTCGCCCGCGTGCCCGGTATCGGACCCAAAACAGCCCAGCGGGTCATCTTGGAACTAGGCGGCAAACTGGCCCCGCCTACCGCCGACGGGACGGCAGCCGCCCTGACTTCCGCTGGCGGCATGGGCGCAGGCGGCAGCCCCGGCAGTTCTCACACGCAAGTCATCGAAGCCCTGGTGGGCCTGGGCTTCGCCGAAAAGAATGCGGTAGCGGCCCTGGCCACCATCACCAAGGCCGCCGACGCCCCCACCGACACGGGCGCCCTGCTGCGGGCCACCCTGAGACTGCTGGGGGGCGGCCGTGGCTGAGGGACGATACGAGGAACCGCAGTTCGTTCCAGGGCAAAACAGCGTTCCAGGCCAACAGGGCACTGGCGACCTCTTTGTTTCCGACCAGTTCAGTTCCGAACGCCTGGTAGCGACCACGGCAGACGATATTGAGCGGGCTGCCGAAGCCGCCCTGCGCCCCAAAAAACTGGACGAGTTTGTCGGCCAAAAAGTGGTCCGCGACCAACTGTCCCTGGTTCTTCACGCGGCCATCGCCCGCGGAGCCCCCCCCGACCACGTTCTCCTGTCCGGCCCGCCCGGACTCGGTAAAACGACCCTGGCCATGATTATCGCCTCCGAGCTAGGCACCTCACTGCGAGTCACCTCCGGCCCGGCCATCCAGCACGCAGGCGACTTGGCCGCCGTCCTGTCCAGCCTGGATGAGGGAGAAGTGCTGTTTATCGACGAAATCCACCGCCTGGCCCGGCCTGCCGAAGAACTCCTCTACGTGGCCATGGAGGACTTCCGCGTAGACGTCATCGTCGGCAAAGGGGCAGGCGCTTCCGCTATCCCCCTAGCCCTGCCACCCTTTACCGTGGTGGGGGCGACAACCCGGTCTGGGCTGCTGCCCGCCCCCCTGCGAGACAGGTTCGGCTTCACGGCCCACCTGGACTTTTACGATGCAGGAGACCTAGAAAAAGTCATCACCCGGTCTGCTGGCCTGCTGGGTGTGCCCATCGCCCCTGACGCCGCCCACGAAATTGCCCGCCGGTCCCGCGGCACACCCCGCATCGCCAACCGCCTGCTGCGGCGGGTGCGGGACTGGGCGCAAGTGCGCGGCACCGGCGACCTCAACCTGGAAGCCGCCCAAGCTGCCCTAGCCGTCTACGAGGTAGACCCGGTAGGCCTCGACCGGCTCGACCGGGCCGTCCTCGACGCCCTCTGCCGCCGCTTCGCTGGCGGTCCCGTCGGCCTGTCCACCCTGGCCATGACCGTTGGTGAAGAACCCGACACCGTCGAAACCGTGGCCGAACCCTACCTGGTCCGCGAAGGCTTCATCACTCGAAGCCCCCGCGGTCGTATCGCCACCGCCGCAGCCTGGAAACACCTGGGCCTGGCCGCACCAGCAGCACCAGCCGCACTAGCGCAAACACCAGCCCAGACGGTTACGCCAGCAGCGCAAACAGGCTTGCGCGTGCCATCTAACCCATCATCAGCAGCGGGAACGCTCTTCGACGGCCAGTAAGCGCGTACACTCGCCTGCGGTAACAGCATCGAACGCCCGCGCGCAGACGATGCACCCCTCAACATCAGGAGTTCACCGTGCCCGGTATGGACCCGTTTTTCCTCATCGTTCTTGTCGGCCTTGTTGCGCTCATGTTCTTCATGTCGTCGCGTCAACGCAAGCAGCAGCGCGAACAGCAAGCCTTCCGCAACGAACTGGCCCCCGGTCAAGAAATTATGACCGCCTCCGGCCTGTTCGGCACCATCGTCGACATTGACGACGACACCGACCGCATCACCATCGACTCGGCTGGCTCCAAGTCCGTGTGGCTGCGCGCCGCCATCGCCAAGCGCGTTGACGCCCCCGTCGAAGAGACCGACAGCGACATCGACACCGACAACCAAGACACGCCCGAAGCGCCTAAGCCCTTCCTTGAGGGCAACGACTGATTGACTGCTCCCGTCACAGACGAAGCATGAGGCCCTGTGACCCCGCCGCACCGGCTGGGGACGCAGGGCCTTCCGCTTTCCGCGCAATACGAGGAGAAGACCGTTGGCTTCCACCCCGGCGAAGCGAACAGCAAAAACGGCCAAAACGCGGCCGGTTCGCACCATCGTCACCTTCACAGTGCTGTCCATCATCGTGCCCTTCATCGCCCTAGGCGTAGGCATCGCACTCGATGGACGGGCCAGCGCCAACCCCGACGGCGCCAGTTGGGCACCCGCCCTGGCCTTAGACCTGGAAGGCGGCACGCAACTCATCCTCACCCCGCGCGCCACCGACGGCTCCACCATCAGCGACACACAAATCGCTGAAGCCATCAACGTCATCAGGCAGCGCGTGGACTCCTCCGGCGTGTCAGAGGCAGAAATCGCCAGCCAGGGCGGTCAAAACATTGTGGTAGGCATCCCCGGCAACCCCACCCAATCCACCATCGACCTGGTGTCTCAGGCTGCGCAACTCACCTTCCGGCCCGTACTAGCCACCGACTGGGGCACCCCCATCGACCAGGATGCCGCCGCGCCAGAAGGCGACAGCGAGACCGTCGAGCCAGAGGGCGCCTCCCCGTCACCTGACGCTGCCGCCTCACCGCCGCCCGACAGCACCCCCGACAGCGCGGCCACCCCTGACGCCAGCCCGACACCGGAAGCCTCGCCTCAATCCTCCCTGCCCGCTGAGGCCCTGCCCAGCCCCCAGGCCACCCCCCGCCCGGTTCCTGAATCCCCGGCACCCGTCACCGGCAACACGGACAACCCCAGCGACCTGGCACAAATCACCGAAGAAATCGCCGCCTACTTCACGGCCCTGGACTGCTCCAACCCGGAAGCCCGCACCGGCGGTGACGCTGTCCCCAACGACGCCCTGCTGGTCGCCTGCTCAACAGACGGACTCACCAAATACATTCTCGGCCCTGTTGAAGTAGAAGGCACCCACATCACCTCTGCATCGTCCGGCCTGGTTCAAGGCCAAGGTGGCGTCACCACCGGCCAGTGGGGGGTGAGCCTGGCCCTGGACTCCACGGGAACCCAACAGTTCGCAGCCGCATCCCAGCGCCTCTACGACTTCGGTGAAGACAGCGTCCAAAACCGGTTCGCTATCACCCTCGACGACCTAGTGGTGTCCGCCCCCGGCATCAACAACCCCATCACCGACGGTCGCGCACAAATCACCGGATCCTTCGACCGAGAAACAGCAGCCACCCTAGCCAACCAACTCAACTACGGATCCCTGCCTATTCAGTTCGAGGTTCAATCCCAGCAGCAGATCAGCGCCACGCTGGGGTCGCAGCAACTGCGCAACGGCCTCATCGCTGGCCTCATCGGCCTAGCCCTAGTGGTCATCTATTCGATGATTCAATACCGAACCTTAGGCCTGCTCACGGTCGCCTCGCTGGTGGTGGCCGGACTCATCACCTACGCCGCTATCGCCCTGCTCAGTTGGGGGATCGGCTACCGGCTGTCCCTGCCCGGTGTGGCCGGTCTGATCGTCGCCATCGGGTTCACGGCAGACTCCTTCATCGTCTACTTCGAACGCATCCGCGACGAACTGCGCAACGGCCGCACCCTCAGTTACGCGGTGGAACGCGGCTGGCAGCGGGCCCGCCGCACCATCCTCGCCGCCAAGGCCGTCAACCTTATTTCCGCCATCATCCTCTACTACCTGGCCGTGGGAGGTGTGCAAGGCTTCGCCTTCACCCTAGGTTTGACCACCATCATCGACGTCATGGTGGTGCTCTGGTTCACCCACCCGGTGATGGTACTGCTCAGCCGTATCCCCTTCTTCCGTGACGGGCATACCTGGTCGGGCCTGTCCCGCGAGCGCCTGGCCCTCAGCCATGTGCGATATGCGGGGGCCGGTCGCATTACTGGCCTCGCCCACACTGCCCAAGACGTCAACGTCGAGGCCGACAAGGAGGCCACCCGATGACCACCCCACTAACCCCCGCAGCAGTTACCGCGACGACGGACACCCCCGAGCAGGCCATCGAATCAAGCCGATTCAGCTTCGCCGCCTGGGGTAACGACCTCTACGCTGGCCGCCGCAGTTACGCCATCGTGCCCAAACGTCGCTGGTGGTTTGTCATCTCGGCAGTGTTGGCTATCGCCTCCCTGGCCGTGCTCGGCTTCAAAGGACTCGAACTGGGCATCGACTTTAGGGGCGGCACAGAAGTCACGGTAGAGAACGTCCACTCCACCGACCAGTCCCTGGCCAGTACCGCCGTCGCCCAAGTCTCCCCAGACACCGAATCCCGGGTGGCTGCCGTCGGCACTGACGCCCTACGCATCCAGACAGGCGCCCTGACCGCCGACCAAGTTCAACAGTTGACGGGCCTGCTCACCACCGCCTACAACGTCAACCCAGACAGCGACATCACCGTCTCTGAGGTAGGACCCACCTGGGGTCAAGGCGTATCCATGCGGGCACTGTGGGGGGTTATCGTCTTCATTCTGGCCGCCGCCGCCTTCATGGCCATCTACTTCCGGGCCTGGCGCATGTCCCTGGCCGCCATCGTGTCCATGCTGGCCGACGTGCTCATCGCGGCAGGCGTCTACGCCCTCATCGGCTGGGAAGTGACCCCGTCCACCATCATCGGCTTCCTCACCATCCTGGGCTTCTCCCTCTACGACAAGATGGTCGTCTTCGACAAGGTCCGCGAGAACGCCGACGGTGTTCTCGACCAGGGACGCACCACCTATGCCGAACGGGCCAACCTGGCCGTCAACCAGACCCTGGTGCGGTCCATCAACACCTCGGTGGTGGCCCTGCTGCCCGTGGGCGCCATCCTCTTCGTCGGCGCCATGCTGCTGGGTGCAGGCACCCTGAGCGACCTTTCCCTTTCCCTCTTCGTGGGTATCGCCGTCGCTGCCGCCTCCTCCCTCTTCCTTGCGACTCCGCTGGAGGTCTGGCTGCGGGAGCGGGAACCCAAGATCAAGGCCCACACGGACAAGGTGCTGGCGGCCCGGGCCTCCTTGGGCGCCGAGGGGGGTGCCGGGGATGATTCGCTGCTGGCGTCTGACCTGGGTGCCG
>JAITCK010000095.1 GCA_031283115.1 Cellulomonadaceae bacterium
CGTGACGTGACTATCGTCACCGACCTGCACGCGGGTGACGCCGATGTGACCCTGTGGACCAACGACCTCACCCACGATTACGTCCACGAAAACAGTGCCTACTCCACGTAAGGTGACCCATCATGCCCATCACCTCGTACAACGGCCAGTTTCACTTCAACACCCGAACCGACCTGCGCCCCGACCAGAAGGCCGAAGTCCTTATCGAAGCCCTGCCCTGGCTGCAAGAATTCGCAGGCGCCCTCGTGGTCATCAAATACGGCGGCAACGCCATGATTCGAGATGACCTCAAACAGGCCTTCGCCACCGACATGGTCTTCTTGCGGACGGCAGGTTTGCGGCCCGTCGTCGTGCACGGGGGCGGCCCGCAAATCAACACCATGCTGGACCGCCTGGGCATCGAATCAGAGTTCCGGGGCGGCCTGCGCGTCACCACCCCCGAAGCCATGGACGTGGTGCGCATGGTCCTCACCGGCCAGGTGGGCCGCGAACTGGTGGGCCTCATCAACGCTCACGGCCCCCACGCCGTCGGCCTGTCCGGGGAAGACGGCGGGCTCTTCCAAGCCACCCGTCGCACCGCCACCGTGGATGGCCAGCAGGTAGACGTTGGCCTGGTGGGCGACGTGACCGCCGTCAACCCGTCAGCCGTGCAAGACATTCTTGACGCAGGCCGCATCCCCGTGGTCTCCACTGTCGCCCCTGACATGGACGACCCCACCCACGTGCTCAACGTCAACGCCGACACGGCCGCCTCCGCCCTGGCCGTCGCCCTGGGGGCACGCAAACTGATTGTCTTGACGGACGTTGAAGGTCTCTATACGGCCTGGCCAGACAAGACTTCCCTGGTGCAAAGGATTGCTGCCAGCGACCTGGAAACCCTGCTGCCCTCCCTGGAATCTGGCATGGTTCCCAAAATGGAAGCCTGCCTGCGGGCCGTGCGCGGGTCAGTCCCCGCCGCCACCGTCATCGACGGTCGCCAACCCCACTCCGTACTGCTGGAAGTGTTCACCACGCAAGGCAACGGGACGATGGTGTTACCGGACCTTCCGTCTGAGGTGGGGCTGTCCGGTGGGGCTGCTGAGAGCGTGCTGCCGGACGGGGCTGCTGCGGTGTCCAGTCAGGCTGTCACGGATGCCTGACCTGCGCAGACTCCACGGCGGGCGCCTTGTTCCCGGCCTGGCCCTGGTTGCGGCTGCGACCCTTCTGGTCTGGTGGGTTGCCCCGCTCATCCCCGCCGTATCGTCCCTGCTCATCGCCATTGTGCTCGGCGCCATCATTGGCAACGGGGTAGCGGCCTGGGTGCGGAAGGCACCATCGGCCAGGGAGGCCCGCTGGGATCTGTTCCGGCCCGGCATTGCTGTGGCTGCCCGGCGGCTGTTGCGCATCGGTGTCGCCCTGCTGGGCCTGCGCCTGTCCCTGCGGGACATGCTGGCCCTGGGCTGGCGGGGCCTGACCGTCGTCATCGTGACAATGGCCGCAACCTTCGCTGTCACCCTGCTGGCGGGACGGCGGATGCGAGTCGACCGCGACGCGACCATGCTGCTGGCCACCGGCTTTACCGTGTGTGGGGCGTCAGCCATTTCTGCGATGACAGGCGTCCTCGAACAACATAAGGGCCAGTGGGCCGGTTTGCAGAGGGAAGGCCAGCAGGGGGAAGGTCAGCAAGGTGAGGCCGAGTCGCGGCCCCTCACCGACGCCCTGGGCTTGGCCCTAGCTATGGTCACTGCCTACGGAACCATCGCCATTTTCGCCCTGCCGCCCTTGGCCCGGCTCATCGGCTTGGATGACGCCCAGGCTGGCCTGTGGATTGGTGCCAGTGTGCAAGAGGTCGCCCAAGTGGTGGCAGCTGCCGGGGCCTTCTCGGCGGGTGCGCTGGCCATGGCGACCGTCGCCAAACTGGCCCGGGTTGTCCTGCTGGCCCCCATCATCGCCGGAGTGGGGGTCGTCCTGGCGCGACAGGCCCGTCGTCATGCCCGTGTAGTTGGTGGCGACGTGGCGGGTGTTCCCGACGGCGCTGCAGCCTGTGGTGGCGGCACTGCCAGCGGTAACGACACTGTCAGCGCTCCTGCTGCGGCGCTTGGCCGTCGCCCTGTGCCAGTGCCCCTTTTTGTGGTCATGTTCCTTGTCGCCGTCGTCGTCAGGACGACAGGCATCCTGCCCGACACCGTCATCTCCTTTGCCACGCAGGCGACGACAGCCCTGTTTATCGCTTCCATGTTCGCTTTGGGCCTGGGCATTGACGTGCCCCGTCTGCTGCGGGCAGGCCGTAAAGCCTTCCTTTTAGGCGCGCTTGCTGCTGTGGTTGCTACCGGGGTAGCCCTGGCTGGAGTTCTCCTCATCGTGCCCTGACCTGCACCTATCGACGGTGGTCGCGTCGCCAGGACTGTCCGTGCTGGGGTTGTTGGCATCCGCGTTGTCCGTGCGGGAGGGGCGTCAACTGGAGGCTGAGGAGGTTTGGGCTTTGGCGTAGTCGATGGCGAGGACGATGCCGAGCACCAGAAGCTCGTCGGCGGGGTTGGTGATTTCGATGTCGTAGCGGTCGCGTAAGGAAATCCACTGCTTGTTGACGCGGCCCAGAATGTAGCCGCCGCGATGCAGTTCGAAGTTCATTGACCAGACGTCACCCACCACGGTGATGCCGGTGCCGTGGATGGACCAGCGCTGCCGAAAAAGGGTGAGTTGTTTGACAATCCGGGCGACAACCACGCCGCCGATGGTGACATCAAATGTGGGCAGCCAGGCCAGCCTGCCCGTCACTTGGGCTACCGGCACGCCTGTGGGGGTGGAGATGGTGAAGCGTTTGGGGAAACGGACGATGGTGCCCTCAGCCTGGTAGCGCGGCATCCCCGCTGCGTCGCTGATGTCGAAGCGGCAGCGCAGGGACATGAGGCGTTGGACAACATGGAGTCGGTACATGGGCATACTTTAGCCGCCGTGAGGAGTGCGCTGGCCTGCTGCTCATCGTCTTGTGATGGACGGTGGCCGGGGCTTGGCTGTCGTGGATGTCACAGGGTTTGCGGGGGGCGCGGCGTTGCGCCAGATGCGGGTACGCTGCTAGTGTTCACTCCCGTTGCGCGCCATTAGCTCAATTGGCAGAGCAAGTGACTCTTAATCACTGGGTTCGGGGTTCGAGTCCCTGATGGCGCACTTTTACGACAGATAACCGCTCAGGCTCCGCCTGGGCGGTTTCGTCGTCTCCGCGCAACCAGGCGTAATCCACGCCCGTAGCATGTGCGAAAGCCATAAGGGTGCGTGACGTGGGAGTTACATGGCCGTTTATCCAGCGCCCTACGGTGTTGCGGTCAACGTCGAAGTGTTCAGCGAGTTGCGCCACGCTCAAATCAGCCTGACGCTGGTGTCATCGAGCGCGGGAACTGGCTGGTTGCGAAGGCGAAAATCAAGCGAGCAGACGCTATCCTGCGGGTCTACGCCGTCGTCATGCGCGACGACGACGGGGCCAACTCAGTAGGCCCGAACCGTCCTTGAACCGTGTGCCGCCGCGCGTGAATGTGAACACGGTGAATGTGAACACGGATTCCCGAAACTGGGCCTTCGTGAAGGTGCATCATGCCTGGCGGTGGTTGGCTGGGTTGTCGGTCATGGCGAGGAGGAGGGCGCGAGACCGGGCGATTTGGTCGGGGGTTTCTTCGCCGAGGGCGGTGGCGGCGGCGATGCCTTCGGCAGCACGGCAGATGATGTGAGTGATATCGGGGTCGACGCCGTCAAGGGTGAGTTGGTCGTTCCACCAGCGTTCGTCGGCGGTCATTTCGTCGGCGACGCCGGGGATGTGCGCGATGCCGCTCCACACCAGCGATGGGGTGAAATAGTGGGCGACATCCGTCTGTGAGTCGCAGAGCGCCCGGACGTAGGCGCGGAGCATTTTGCCGGGCCGATTTTCGGACAGGTCAAGATGGTCGATGACAGTCTGGCGAAACTGCTGGTTGATGTCGCGGATGACGGCCAACAGGAGGTCATCACGGTTACCGAAATGATGAAGCAGGC
>JAITCK010000115.1 GCA_031283115.1 Cellulomonadaceae bacterium
GCGTCCGGTGTACTATGCCGCAGTGGCAGCCCGGTCTTATACTGATGTACGGGAATCGTCTGAACAAATAAAAGTAGAAGGCTGGACCTATGCGCCGGAATACCTTCGAAGCGGGGACAAGGTGCTGCTGGTTGATGATATTTTTGACAGCGGAAAGACCATTAACCATTTGGCGGGAATTATTCTTGAAAAAGGCATACCCCGTGAAGATCTTAAAGTTGCCGTCCACGATTACAAATTTTATTTTGACAAGCCAAACCAGCTTCCCGTTCAGCCGGACTACTGGTGCCGCAAGCACGAGCAATCAATAAACGATGAAGATTCCTGGATTCATTATATGAGCCACGAACTCGTTGGCCTTGATACTGCAGAACTGGAAGGCTACTACTATAAACAGGACGAGGGGCTGCGGGATGTTTTTTCCGGACTTGAATGGCCCTTATAGCGGGCTTTGACGAAGCCGGAAGGGGCCCCCTGGCCGGCCCGGTCTACGCCGCGGCGGTGATCCTTCCGCCGGACTTTCCCGTACATATTCTGGACGACTCAAAAAAACTTTCAGAAAAAAAACGCGAAGACGCCGCCGCATTTATACTACAATACGCCGCCTGGGGCATCGATGCCCAAGCAGTTGAGTGACGCCGACATCGATGTGGCCTTCGCGCGCCTCATGGTCAACGGCGGGGCCTGTGCAGACCTGGTCTGCACCCACGACCTCACCATCGACCGCCTTGACGACATTTCTGAACACATCGAACAAGGCACACTCGGCGGGCAACAAGACCTCACCATCGCCGAATTGGCACAGCGCGCAGGCCTCACCCAAGAACAAACAGAAAAGTTCTGGATCTGGCTGGGCGAGCCCCTCGACGCCATCCGCAGCGCCCGCTATTCCGACATCGACGTCACCGCCCTGCGAACCTTTAAAGCACTGTGGGAAGAAGAACACCTGCCCGAAGAAGTCCAGCGGGACATGGTGCACGCCCTCGGCTCCAACCTTGACCGCCTCGCCATGTGGCAGGTATCCGGCATCATGGAAGCCCTGCGGATGCGCGGACTGGCCTCTGCCGACACCGTGCGCATCGCCACTGCCAGAGAAGTTCCCCACTTCATGCGGATCATGTACCCGCTGGCCGGATACGTGTGGACGCGCAAGTGTGCCTCCGCCACCCGTCACCTCACCGTAGACATGCTGGCCTCGCCCTTCGCTCCCGACGACACCAGCGAAATGCCCTACCACACGGCAGTCGGATTCGCCGACATCGTCGGATTCACCCAGCACACCCTCACCCTCAGCCCACGGCAAGTTTCCGAATATGTGGCCACCTTCGAAGGCTGGGCCCGTGACCTGGTGGCCACCCACAACTGCCACACCGTCAAAATGCTGGGCGACGCCGTCTTCTTCATCGCAGACTCCATCAAAGACGGCGCCGAATGTGCCCTCGCCTTGACCGAAGGCGCACAAGCCACCATCGGCAGCGATGTCCGGGCTGGCCTGGTGTGGGGCCGGTCTTTGGCGCGGGCTGGTGACGTGTACGGCCCCGCCGTCAACCTGGCCTCCCGGCTCACCGAATGTGCTGGCCCAGGTGGGCTTGTCGTCGACCCGGCAACAGCCGCAGCCCTCGCCCCCCTCGGATACACCCTGCACCGCCAGCCCACCACCGACTTGCAAGGCATCGGCGCCTGCTCCCCTGTTGCTGTCTCCCGTGCGCAGACCCCCAGCGCACTATAAGATCGCAGTGTGACCCAGGACACGCCTGCTACCCGTTCGGTAGCCAACGCTCCCGGCTGGACAAGCGAGCCGCCGCCAGGCGAAACGATGCCAACCCTCCGCGTTGAAGGCGGCCCCTGCGCCAACCGCACCTGCACCCACCACATCTCCGCCGACACCCTGCCCGACATCCAAGAACACCTGGAACACGGGGTACTAGGCGGAACCTGCAACCTCACCCTGAACCAACTTGCCGACAAGGCTGGCCTGCCCGTCGACGTGGTCAAAAACTTTTGGTTGTGGCTGGGCGAACCCGTCACCGACCCCACCCTGCCCGCCTACAACGACTTCGACGCCGCCGGGCTGCGCATGTTCGCCGACCACGTCGACTACGCCCGCCTCCCAGCAGAAGGTCAACGAGAACTCCTCCACGCCCTCGGCTCCAACCTTGACCGCTTAGCCATGTGGCAGATCGTGCTGGCCATGGAAGTCCTCAGTCTCAACAACGTCGCCGATGCCGACACTGTGCGCACCCACGTCGCAAAAATCATGCCCGAATTTGTGCGCGCCTTGTACCCCAGCGTCGGATACATATGGGTGCGCAAATGCCTGTCCTCCACCAAACACCTCAGCGTTGACCTGCTCTCCTCCCCCTTCGCCCCCGATGATGTCAGCGAACTCCCCTACCACACCGCAGTCGGATTCGTCGACATCGCCGGATTCACCAAACGCACCGCCGCCTACACGGCCCGGCAAATCACCGACTACCTGGGCGTCTTCGAAGGCGACGCCAGAGACATCATCGCCAACAACGGTGGGCGAACCATCAAAATGATCGGCGACAAAGTCTTCTTCGCCTCTGACAACCTCGACACCGGTGCTGACGTTGCCTTCGCCCTCACCTCTGCCAACGCCTACGGAGTAGACAGCCCCGTGCGCGTCTCCCTGGTGTGGGGGCGCTGCCTCACCCGGTTTGGCGACCTCTTCGGCCCCGCCGTCAACCTGGCCGCCCTGCTCACAAAATGCGCCAGCCCCGGCGAAATAGTCATCGACACCACCACTGCTGCCGCCCTGGCATCCGGGCCATACATACTGCAGCGGCGCCCGCAGGTAGAACTGGAAGGCTTCGGTTCAGTGTCACCCGTCATCCTGCAACGAAACGGCTAGGGCACGGCAAGTGCGCAGAGTGCCGTCCGGCGTGACTATCTGACGTACTGTGACCTCAGTTGTTGCGATGACTACCGTTAGCGATGGCGCGCCCGTCGGCTAGGCCTCGCGCGTAGGCGTCCGCGCTGCCCTCACGGAAAAGGTCATCCCTGCTGGGCCGGATCAGCGAACGCGCCCCCGGCCCGTCGTCGGCGGTGACGTAGCGGCCCAGGCCACGGACGACAGCGACGGGGCGGCCCGCCTGCTTGCCCCGGACCAGTTCGCTGGCCGCCGCGATTTCATCGACGATGGCAGGCATGGTGGCGTTGAGTTGACGGCCCTGCGCGTCTGGCTGCCCGCGCAAGTCATCGGCGACGACAAGGCCTGCCGCTCCGATAGCAATGTCAACCAGGCCGTCCCGCCAGGGCCTGCCCACCGTGTCGGTGACGACGACGCCCAGCCGGGCCAGGCCAAAGCGGCAGGTCATAGCGGCGCGAAGGGCGCGGGCTGTCGCGTCCGGGTCCAGCGGCAGCAGCAGAACCATCCCGTCGGGCGTATTGGAGGCGTCCACTCCGGCGGCAGCCATGACCAGGCCCAGCCGGTTTTCGACAATCCGCAGGGGCGGGGTGGGGGTGCCGTCCGCTGCTGGCGGGCGGGCACGGGTAGCGACAATGCGGACTGTCTCATCGCTGATGGCCTGCTCGCGGTCGACGGCAGGAACCATGCGACCTTCCGCCTTGGACACGATTTTCGACGTGACGACGACGATATCCCCGTCGGCCAGCCCCTCGCCGTCCGTTGCCCTGCTGTTAGCCGCCCCGCTGTCGTCAGTTGACCCGCTGTCGTCGGGCACGTCGGTCGAGCCTGTCGAGGCCAACGCGGCAGCCACCGCATCTCCCACGAGGGCAGCCAGGTCATCGCCCGGTGTGACCTCGTGGGGAAAGTCCGGCGCCCAAACTTCCAGCCGTGCCGCCTGCGTCATCGGTGGAGTTTGGGCAGCACGTCGCGGGCGAAAACGTCAATCCACTCACGCTGGTTGCGACCCACATTGTGCAGGTAGACCCGGTCGAAGCCCAGGTCAACATATTTTTGGATAGCCTCACGATGCTTGTCCGGATCGGCGGAAATGACCATGCGGCCTTCGAAATCTTCAGGCCGCACCAGTTTGGCGATTTGGGCGAAGTCGTGGGGGGAGCGAATGTCGGCCTTAGGGAACTTCATGCCACCGTTGGGCCATTCCGTCATGGCGTTAGCCAGGGCTTCCTCATCGGTTTCCGCCCACGACATGTGGACTTGCAGAACTTTGGGCATCCCTTCCGGGTCGCGGCCAGATTCCCGCACACCCTCCTCAAACTTGCCGAAAAGCATCGAGATTTTTTCTAGCGGGGCGCCCACAGTGATGATGCCGTCGGCGTGCCTGCCCGTCCGTTTAGCCGTGACCGGGCCAGCGGTGGCAACCAGGATTTCCGGGGCTTCATCGGGCATGGTCCACAGGTGCGTGGACTCCATTGTGTAAAAGGCCCCCGAGTGCTTGACATCTTTGCCGTCCAGGCCGGACTGGAAGAGTTTTTTGATGAGGTCAATGGCCTCAAACATGCGGTTGATGCGCTCAGGGGCTTCCGGCCAGTAGCCGCCCACCACATGCTCGTTGAGGGCTTCGCCGCTGCCCAATCCCAGCCAGTGCCTGCCCGGATACATGGCTGCCAGGGTGGCGGAAGCCTGGGCCACCATGGCCGGGTGGAAGCGGAAGGAGGGGCAGGTGACGCCGGGGCCAATATCGCCGACCGTCCGCTCCCCCAACGCCGTCAGCACATTCCACACAAAGGCCGCCTGGCCTTGCTGCGGCACCCACGGCTGCACATGGTCAGCCGCCATCACCCCGGAAAACCCGCGCGATTCCGCGTAAGCCGACAAGTCCACCACCTCAGTGGGGTGAAACTGCTCCAACATGGCCGCATATCCGATGGTCAAACTCATACCACCACCCTAACCCGGCCTGGTGGCAGAGCGCACGGCACGCGAAGGCACATATGTATATGTGGGGGGTTGTATATGTGAAGGTTGTCCGTGCCTGGGGGCGTCTGGGTGACCGGGCAGGGGGCGCATTGGGCGCGGGCTAGCGGCGCGGGAGCAAACATCTGGAACAATGCCCGTCCATGAGTGAGATTTTGCGCGCGACCATCGGCCAGGTTCCCGACCGAGTGAGCCTGGACGGGCTAGAAACCAAGTACGACACGGCCTGGCACACGGCAGGCACCTTCGCCTTCGACCGAACCAAAACGCGCGACTGCATCTACTCCATCGACACTCCCCCACCCACCGCGTCCGGATCCCTGCACATCGGTCACGTGTTCAGTTACACCCACACCGACCTCATCGCCCGCTACAAGCGCATGGCCGGGTTTGAAGTCTTTTACCCCATGGGCTGGGATGACAACGGCCTGCCCACCGAGCGCCGGGTGCAAAACTATTACGGCGTGCGCGTCGACCTGACCCTGCCCTACAACCCAGATTTCACGCCCCCACACCAGGGCACGGACGGCAAAACCATCAAGGCTGCCGACCAGGTGCCCATTTCCCGCCGCAACTTCGTGGAACTCTGCGAGCGCTTGACAGCCCAAGACGAGAAACAGTTTGAAGACTTGTGGCGCTACCTGGGCCTGTCCGTGGACTGGGCCCAGACCTACCAGACCATCGACGCAGACGCCCGTGCCACCGCCCAGCGGGCCTTCCTGCGCAACCTGGCCCGCGGCGAGGCCTACCAGGCGGAAGCACCGGGCCTCTGGGATGTCACCTTCCAGACGGCTGTCGCCCAGGCCGAGTTGGAGGCGCGGGAGTACCCCGGCTTCTTCCACCGGGTCGCCTTCCACTCCCCCGACGGTTCGCCTATCTATATAGAGACGACGCGGCCTGAACTCATCCCCGCCGTCACCTCACTGATCGCCCACCCCGACGACGAGCGCTACCAGCCCCTCTTTGGGACGACGGTGACCGACCCCCTCTTCGGCATCGAGATTCCCGTGCTGGCCCACCCTGCCGCCGAAATGGACAAGGGCGCAGGCATCGCCATGTGCTGCACCTTCGGTGACCTCACCGACGTGCAATGGTGGCGGGAACTGGACCTGCCCACCCGGTCCATCATCCAACGTGACGGTCGCCTGTCCGCCGAGGTTCCCGCCTGGATTGCCGACGGCCCCGGCGCCGCCTTCTACGCTGACGAGGTGGCCGGGAAAACCACCTTCTCGGCCCGCAAAGCCATCGTCGATGCCCTGTATGACTCCGGCGACCTGGACGGGGAGCCGACACCCGTCACCCG
>JAITCK010000126.1 GCA_031283115.1 Cellulomonadaceae bacterium
CAGGACTCACCGAAATAGACGTGGTGGAGCCTGCCCGCGTGCTAGTTGTCACCACCGGCACGGAACTTGTCTCCGCCCGCCAGCAGGAGCCCGTGACCGACGCGACTAACGTCGCTGGCGCTGCCAGCGACGACGACGCGACTCATGACGGCAGCACTGCCGTCCCCCTTAGCGACGCAGCAGCACCAGCCCGCATCCGTGACGCCAATGCCATATCGTTGACGATGGCTCTTGTGGAGGTGGGGGCTACGGCCATGCACTGCAGCATCACCGACACCCCAGGCGCCCTGCTCGACGTGGTTTCTGCGGCAGCCTCCACCGCCGACCTGGTCATCACGACGGGCGGCATTTCGATGGGCGCCTTCGAAGTGGTCAAGCAGGCACTGGCAGCCCCTACAGGCGGCCAGGCATGGTTCGGCAAGGTGGCCTTACAACCTGGCGGCCCGCAAGGGCTAGGAACAGTGGCTGGCCTGCCTTTCGTCGCCTTGCCGGGGAATCCGGTGTCAGCCCTGGTGTCTTTTGAACTGTTTGTGCGCCCCGTGCTGGCGCGGGCTCACGGCGGGCCGCCGCAGCGTCGGCGCCACATGGCACCCTTGGCGGGGCCACTGGATTCCAGGCGGGGCATCCGGCAACTGCGGTGGGGGAGTATCGACATCGACGGGCGGGTTCATGTTGACCGAGCCGGGTCTCACCTGCTTGTTCATTTCGCCCGTGCCAGCGTGCTAGTCATCGTGCCAGAAAATGTTGTTCATCTCGCCGCAGGTGATCAGGTCGAATGTTGGGAGATTCCATGACCGTGCCGCCGCCCACGGGGCAACCGTTGACCCATCAACGTAGCGATGGAAGCGCCCACATGGTGGACGTGTCTGCCAAACAAGCCACCGTGCGCCAAGCCACAGCCGTCGCCACCGTGAGCACCCGCGCAGACGTGGTCGCCCTCATCGTGGACGGCGGCCTGCCCAAGGGGGAGGCCGTTGCTACGGCGCGTATCGCCGGAATCCTCGCAGCCAAACGCACCCCCGACCTCATTCCCCTCTGCCACCCGCTGCCCTTGACGGGTGTCGATGTGGATGTGGAACCGCACGGGGAGGTCGTCGACATTCGTGCGACAGTCCGCACCACGGCAGTTACCGGCGTCGAAATGGAGGCGCTGACTGCCGCCACCATCGCCGCGCTCACCATGTTTGACATGATCAAAGCTGTTGACAAGCAGGCCGTCATCACGGACGTGTGTGTGGTTGCCAAGTCTGGCGGCAAGTCCGGCAACTGGCAGCGCGACAAGGGGAAAGGCAAGCCATGAACAGCAGACGGGCAGTCATCATCGTCGCCTCCGACCGGGCCGCATCGGGCGTGTACGTGGACGAATCCGGGCCGGTCGCCCGCGACTGGCTGACCGCTCGCGGCTGGCAGGCGGCTGTGGAGGTGACCCACGACGGCGACCCGGTTCGTGACCTGCTCAGCACCCTCATCCACCTGCCCGACCCGCCAGACCTCATCCTCACCAGCGGGGGAACAGGTATTGGACCGCGCGACCTCACCCCAGAAGCGACCCGCGCCGTCATCGACCGTGACATTCCCGGCATCGCGGAGGCGATGCGGTGGGCGGCCCTGCAAGCCAACCCGCCCGTCCCCACGGCAGCCCTATCGCGGGCGGTCGCCGGGGTCGCCGACAGAACCCTCATCATCAACCTTCCCGGCTCGCCTGCCGCCGTTCGCACCAGCCTCGACGCCATCGACGATGTTATCGCCCATGCTGTCGCCCAACTTCACGGTGGTGACCACGGGCAGGTTGTTGCAGGGGCAAGCGGCGAGTTACGTGGCGGGGGAGCGGGTGCCGTCGTCCACTCGTGTGGCGGGCACCGGCATGTCGCGCCGTCGGACGGTCTGCGGGGCGCCGGTCAAGCAACAGTGCTGCTCGCTGAGGTCACCGCTGCACCCTTAGAGCAGCCCCCGTTCGATGTGCCGTCCTTGACCGCCCTCGTCGCCGATAGGGCCTGCGGAGCCGTCGCCACCTTCACCGGCCTGATCCGTGACCACGACGGCAACCGCGCCGTCGAAGCCCTCGCCTACGAAGCCCACCCTGATGCCGCCCGCATCCTGGCCGACCTGGCCAGCTGGGTCGCCTCTGAGGTTGCCGCCTGCCACAACGATCATCTCCGGGTTTCCGTCGTCCATCGAGCGGCCATACCCGCCGACGGCGGTGGCAGCGTTGACGGTGCCGATGTCACGTTGGCTGTCGGCCAGGTCGCCGTCAACATTGTTGTCGCCGCAAGCCACCGTGGTGCTGCCCTGGCCTGCGTCTCCGCCCTCATCGACGCCCTCAAAGTGCACGTCCCCATCTGGAAAAACCAGCACTACCCCAACGCCCCCGCCGAATGGCTGGGTGCCTAAAGATTCAGTTCGTCTTTGGGGTGAGGGCTTCGAGGGTTGCGGGTCAGCGGGACGGTTTGCCAGGTGGAGGTTTTCGCGTCGTAGGTGAGAAGTTTACCGAGGGCTGGCTGGCCAGTGCCGGTGAGGAGTTTGGTGGCTTCGACAGCCATGGTGGCACCGACAACACCGCAGGCAGGGGCCAGAACTCCGGCGGGTTGGGCAGGCGAGTGGATGCCGGTGGTTTGAGGGCCGAACACGTCCGGGTAGGTGACAGACGGCAGGGGGGCCGGGGCGGCAGACCACCAGACGGACACGTAGCCGTCCCAGCCGCGCACCGTGCCCCAGACCACCGGTAAACCGGCAGCCGTCGCAGCGTCGCTCATGGCATAACGGGTGCGGAAGTTGTCGCAAGCATCCACGATGACATCAACGCCCGCAGCAAGCAGGACGGCAGCGTTATCGCTGGTGAAACGCTCAACCTGGGCGGTGATGGCAACGTCAGGGTTGAGGGCGCGCAAGGCCTGGGCAGCCACGACAGCCTTGGGGTGGCCGACGTCAGCCGGACGATACAGGACCTGGCGTTGCAGGTTCGACTCATCCACGACATCATCATCGACAATAGTCAAGGCCCCCACCCCGGACGCGGCCAGGTAGGCGAGCACCGGCAGACCCAAACCTCCAGCGCCGACGACGAGCACGTGGGCGGCAGCCAGCCGGGCCTGGGCGGTAGCGCCAAAACCCTCCAACTCCAGGTGGCGGTCGGCCCGGCAGGCCGTCATCGGACAGCCACTGTCAAACCGTGACCATCATCAAAAGCAGCGTCATCGGGCAGTAGCCGCAGGGTAAACGTGTGCGCCGTCATCGTCCTGTCTCCCCGGAAATCCGGTGTTCACCAGCATAAATGTTGAAGGTCTCCCCGCGCAGAAAACCGACCAGTGTCATCCCCACTTCAGTGGCCAGGTTCACGGCCAGGGACGACGGGGCCGACACAGCCGCCAGCACGGGAATCCCCGCCATGGCCGCCTTCTGCACCAGTTCGAAAGACAGCCGGCCACTGACCATGAGCACATGTCCGCTCAACGGCAGGGCACCCCGCTTGACCGCCGACCCGACCACCTTGTCGACAGCGTTGTGCCGCCCCACATCCTCCCGCACACAGACCAGACGACCATCGGCGGCAAAAAGACCCGCAGCGTGCAGGCCGCCCGTCGTCTCGAAGGCCTGCTGGTGCTCGCGGAGGCGGTCAGGCAGGCCAGTGAGAATGTCCTTGTCAACGACGCAAGCGTCATCGGCTAGGCGGTAGGGCGACGTGCGGGCCAGGGCGTCAATAGATTCGGTGCCGCAGACCCCGCAGGCCGACGTCATCGTAAAGTTCCGGCGCGGCCCCACCAGCGCGGCAGCAGCCGCCGCAGCATCAGCAGTCAAGTCGACGGAGACGATGTTGTACGAGTTCGACTCACCCTCGCCGCTGTGCGTACCCTCGCAATACCTCACCCCTGCAACATCGTCACTGCCTGCAATGATGCCCTCCGCGAGAAGAAAACCGAGAGCCAAATCGAAGTCATCGCCAGGGGTGCGCATAGTGGTGGTCAACGCCTGGCCGCCCAGCCGAATCTCCATGGGCTCCTCAACGGCAAGAGTGTCAGGCCGCCGCGTCGCCACCCCATGACGCAGGCGAATGACCTGCCGCCGGGTTGTCCGTCGTCCCATGAACAGCCAGTATGGCAGTGTGTGACCAACCTACCGCGAAACCTGGAACGGAAAACCTTGCGTGTCCCGCAGCCGGACCGCCTGCCAGCGTCGTAGCGTGCTCGCGTGCCTGAACCCTCTGCCGACCGCTACGGCTCCGACGTGCTGGCCGCCGACTCGCCCATGCGCACCCGCACACCTGCTGCCCGCCCCGTCTCAGCCCAGCGTGGGCTTGTTGTCGAAGACGTGGACACCGGCTGGGTGGGGGCAATAGTCCGTGTCGAAAAAGCCGGGGGAGTGCACGTGGTGACCTTGGAAGACCTGGCTGGTCGCAGGCGATCTTTCCCGCTGGGGGCAGGTTTTTGGATAGACGGGCAACCCGTCATTTTGACGAAACCGACCCGCGGGGCCGACGCCACTCCTGCCGCACCTGTGCAGGCCAGCCGCACGGCATCGGGCAGCCGGGCCGTTCACGGCCAACGCGCCCAAGTGGCCCGCGGATCGCGGATTTGGGTGGAAGGCAAGCACGACGCCGAACTCATCGAAAAAGTCTGGGGCGACGACCTCCGCATCGAAGGCGTCGTTGTCGAAATGCTGGATGGAGTGGACAACCTGGCTGACGCCCTGGCCCGCTTTGAACCGACAGCAGACCGGCGCGTCGGCGTGCTCGTTGACCACCTGGTCACCGGCTCTAAAGAGCACCGCCTAGCCACAGCAGCCCTGCAGACAGTGACGCCTGGAACTGTGATGGTTCTCGGTCACCCTTACGTGGACGTGTGGCAGGCCGTCCGCCCCGCCCGCCTGGGCCTGGCCACCTGGCCTGTCATCGACCGTAGCATCGAATGGAAACGCGGCATCTGCGCGACCCTCGGCTGGCCTGCTGACAGCCAGGCCGACATCGCCCAGGCTTGGCAGCGCATCCTCGCCACCGTGCGCACCTACGCCGACCTGGATCCGGCATTCCTGGGGCGCGTCGAAGAACTCATCGACTTTGTTACCGCGTAACGGACTCGCTAAATAACGCTGCCGCCACGTAATCCGGTCGCCAGGTAATCCGGTCGTCGTGTAACACGGCGTTTACATGTGGGCGGAAAAGTTCACGCACATGTCACATGGCGTGACCTCCGCTGAAATCACCGAGGGCCATTCTTACCGAGGTCGGCCCGCAGCCGCGAGCCACGGCAACACCACCCTTCAACACCGCACATCGACACGATAAGCAAGAGCAAAACAAACACATCGACGCATCAACACAATCTCACCACAACGCCCAAGGAAAGGTGAACCATCATGGATTTCACCCTGGATACCGGCAACACCGCGTGGATTCTTATCTCAGCGGCCCTCGTTTTTCTGATGACCCCCGGCCTGGCCTTCTTTTACGGCGGCATGGCCCGCGGCAAGTCTGTGCTCAACATGATGATGATGTCCTTCTCGGCTATCGGCATCGTTGGCGTGGTCTGGTCTCTCTGGGGCTACTCGCTGGCCTTCGGGTCATCTCAGGCGGGTGGCCTGTTCGGCAACCCTCTGGAGTTTTTCGGCCTGCACATCACGGATGGGCAAGGCCCGACGGCCGGGTCGGGTATTCCCGTCATGGTGTGGATTGCCTTCCAAGCCACCTTCGCCATTATTACGGTCGCCCTCATTTCGGGCGCTATCGCCGACCGGGTCAAGTTCTCCACCTGGTGCGTGTTCGCTCTGGTGTGGGTGACGGTGGTTTACGCGCCCATGGCCCACCAGGTTTGGGGCGGCGGCATGTTGGGTGACTCCGGCTGGGTGGCCCGCATCCTGTCCACACCCATCGACTTCGCTGGCGGAACCGTCGTCCACATCAACGCTGGTGCAGCCGCCCTGGCCCTCATCCTCCTTATCGGCAAGCGTAAGGGTTTCGGCACCGAGGCCATGCGGCCCCACAACCTGCCCTTTGTCATGCTGGGTGCTGGCCTGCTCTGGTTTGGCTGGTTCGGTTTCAACGGCGGGTCGGCCCTGGCTGCCGACGCTGTGGCTGGGCGCGGCTGGGAAAACACTCTCATCGCCCCGGCAGCCGCCATGCTCACCTGGCTGGTTACTGAGCGCATCCGCGATGGTCACGCCACGTCACTGGGGGCAGCGTCTGGCGTTGTCGCAGGTCTGGTTGCTATTACTCCGGCTGCTGGCACCGTCACTACTTACGGGGCCCTGGCTATCGGCGGCGTTGCTGGTGTGGTTTGCGCCCTGGCCATCGGCCTCAAATACACGTTGGGCTACGACGACTCTCTCGACGTGGTGGGCGTCCACCTGGTGGGCGGCCTGGTGGGTACTGTGCTCATCGGCTTCTTCGCCACCGACGGCGTGTTTGGGTCGTGGTATGCCGACGGCGCCCGGGACGGCCTCTTCTACGGGGGCGGCTGGACGCAGTTGGGTACCCAAACCCTGGTGGCTGTTATCGCCGTGGTCTGGTCCTTCTGCCTCACCTACGCTATTGGTTGGGTGTTGGGGAAGACGATGGGCTGGCGTATTTCCACTCCGGCCGAGGTTGCCGGTATTGACTTGGCCGAACATGGCGAAACCGCCTATGACAGCATGGGGTCGATGGGGTCGCTTGGCCCGCTGTCTGGCCTGAGCATGTCGTCCATGAACTTTTCCGGCCTGACCGGCAGCCTGTCGGGTGGTCTGGGCGGCCTGTCCAGCACCCTGGCCTCGACCCCATCCACCCCCGATACGGGACGGTAAAAGGAGAGCACCATGAGCAAACTTGTCACCGCCATCATCCAGCCCTACCGGCTTGACGACGTGAAAACCGCCCTCGAATCTGCTGGCATTCTGGGCATGACCCTGTCGGAAGTTTCCGGCTTTGGCAGGCAGAAAGGCCACACCGAGGTCTACCGCGGGGCCGAATACACCGTGGACGTGGTTCCCAAGGTTCGCGTCGAAGTGCTGGTCACCGACGCCGACGCCGCGACCGTCGTGGACGCCATCGTCGGGGCTGCCAAGTCCGGCAAAATCGGCGACGGCAAGGTCTGGGTCACCCCCGTCGATTCGGTTGTCCGCGTGAGAACTGGGGAATCCGGCGACGACGCCCTGTAACAGCCATGCTGTCCACGCTCAAGAATGTCATGTACGAGGCCCCGTCACGGCCAGGTCGCGTCCGCGCTGTGACGGGGCTTCTTCGCGCCCTCTACGACGATGCGACCCAGGGGGCGGCAGACAGGACGGGCGGGGTAGGCGGGGCGGAGGGGCCTGGGGTGACGGAGGGCCTGGCCTTGGCTGCTGTCGGATCGCTGGCTCGCGGCGACATCGGGCCTGCCTCCGACCTTGATCTGGTGTTACTGCATGATGGGCGCAGCCGCAGTTACGGTGACGTGGCGGCTATTGCCAACAAACTCTGGTACCCCCTCTGGGATTCGGGGGTCACCCTGGATCATTCCGTGCGGTCTATCGCTGAAACGCGGCTGGTTGCCAAGGCCGACCTCCCCGCCGTTGTCGGCTGGCTGGACGTTGCCCCCATCGCCGGGGATGCGGGGCTTGTTCAGTCTGTGGCCGGGCAGGTTCTGGCTGATTGGCGGGCCGCCATCCGCAAACGTCTGCCCGAACTCCTGGCCGATGCCGCCAGCCGGGCCGCCCGGGTCGGCGACCTGGCTTACCTCATCGAACCCGACCTCAAAGAAGCCCGAGGTGGCCTACGCGACGCCGTCGTCCTCGATGCCCTGGCTGCCGCCTGGCTGACCGACCGGCCGCGCGGCCCTGTCGACCAGGCACGAAACTTCCTGCTTGACGTGCGTGACGAACTACAGCGGGTCACCCATCGGCGCTCCAACCGCCTGCTCCTAGCCGACCTGGACGATGTGGCCGCCCACCTGGGCTTCGATACCGACCCAGACGACTTACTGGCCGCTGTAGCCAACGCCGGACGGCACATCGCCTACGCCTTAGACGTGGCCGGACGACAGGCAAGAGCAGCCGGTGGCGCGGAGTCTGGCAGGCCGGGGGCAGCCTTCCGCAGCACCTTTATTGTGCGAGGCCGCCGCAGCGCACCCCGCCTGCCCGCCGTCGCAGAAGGATTCGTCAACGCCGACGGGGAGATTGTTTTGGCGGCAGGATTCGACCCCGCCGCCGACCCCTGCGCCTCCCTGCGGGCCGCCGCCGCATCAGCGACCAGCGGCCTGCCCATCTCCCCGGTCACCGTCACCGCGCTGGCCGCCTGCCCGCCCCTGCCCCAGCCTTGGCCTGCACAAGCCCGCGACCACCTGTTGACGCTGCTGGCCAGCGGGCGGGCACAAATCCCCGTCTGGGAGGCCCTCGACCTGGCCGGTATCGTCACCCGATGGATACCCGAATGGGCTGGCGTCCGCAACAAGCCGCAACGGGCCGCCTTCCACCGGCACACCGTCGACCGCCACCTCATCGAAGTGGCAGCCCAGGCTGCAGAACTTTTGCCCGGCGGGCCACACTCAGTGACGCCAGACGGCAGCGACCATCCGCTGGCCCGTTGGGACGTAATACTGCTGGCCGCCCTCCTCCACGACATCGGCAAACGCCGACAGGCCAGCGACAGCGACCACAGTATCGACGGTGCCCGCATCGCCCCCGTCATTCTTGAACGCATGGGATTCGATGAAGACGTCATCGCCGATGTGGCGCGGCTGATCCGCAACCACTTGCGCCTAGCCGACCTCGCCACCCGCTGCGACCCAGGCGATCCTGTTGTTGTGGAACAGCTGCTCGTCGCTGTCGACCATCGGCGCGACCTCCTCGCTGAACTGCGCATCCTCACCCAAGCCGACTCAGCCAGCCTCAGAGAAGCCGGGGCACCCTCCATCGGAAGCGGAGCCGCCGGATGGACGCCCTGGCGGGCCAGCCTCGTCAACACGCTGACGTCCAGCGCGCTGGCAGCCCTCACATAGGGCAAGATGGGGCGCATGACACAGCCCACCTACACCGTTCCCGGCCTTGACCTTGCCGATGCTGGCACCGTCATCGACGCCCTCCAAATGCGCTTGCACGCGCTCAACGACCTCCACCTGACCCTCAAACACATTCACTGGAACGTGGTAGGCCCCAACTTTGTGGCCGTCCACGAAATGCTTGACCCGCAAATCGACGACGTCCGCCTCATGGCCGATGCCGTCGCCGAACGCATCGCCACCCTGGGCGGCGTGCCCGTAGGCACCCCCGGCGCACTAGTGGCTGCCCGCACCTGGGAGGAATACACGCTGGGTAAAGCCGACGCCATGACCCACCTCAAAGCCCTCGACGCCTTCCTGGGCACTGTCATTGGCGGCCACCGTGAAGCCGTCGACGCCACCGGCGACCTCGACGCCGTCACCGA
This sequence comes from Cellulomonadaceae bacterium, assembly GCA_031283115.1. Taxonomy (GTDB): domain Bacteria; phylum Actinomycetota; class Actinomycetes; order Actinomycetales; family Cellulomonadaceae; genus Xylanimonas. The sequence goes on from JAITCK010000126.1 coordinate 9,368, forward strand.
AGGCATCGTCCTGGCTCAACTGGAAGAACTCGAAAAGTATTTGTGGTTCGTCCGCGCCCACCTCGACCGGTAGAACCCACCTCGACCGTTAGATCGGTTCGCGGTTGTTCCTGACGGCTTCCGCATTCGATACAGCACGACCCAGCCTGATGTAACCCATAACAACCCGCTACGGTGACGCCCGAACCGCCCCGCTCTGCCAGGGAAGTTCGGGCGTTGGCGTGTGTGCGGGTAATCTTGGATGTTGACCTGCCCTGCTCTGTGAGCATTTGCCGTAACTAAAGGACTTTCCCGGTGTTCAACTCCCTGTCAGACCGGCTTACCGCAACATTCAAAAACCTGCGCACCCGCGGGAAACTGTCTGAAGCTGACATTGACGCGACCATTCGGGAGATCCGTCGTGCCCTGCTCGACGCCGACGTGGCCGTGCCCGTGGTCCGCGAGTTTTGTGGGGTAGTGCGCGAACGGGCGTTGAGCGCAGAAGTGTCCGGGGCGCTCAACCCGGCCCAGCAGGTCATCAAGATTGTTCACGACGAGTTGGTGGACGTGCTCGGCGGGGCCACCCGGCCCCTGTACCTGTCCAAGGTGCCACCCACCGTCATCATGCTGGCTGGTCTGCAGGGTGCCGGTAAAACGACCCTGGCTGGAAAGTTGGCGCTGGCTCTCAAAGGGCAAGGACACACCCCTGTCCTGGTCGCCGCTGACCTGCAGCGACCCAACGCCGTCCAACAGTTGTCCATCGTCGCGGGCAACGCCGGGGTGGCCGTCTACGCCCCGCATCCGGGCAACACGTCGGGCATTGACGACGACTCGCTGATGCCGACCGGTGACCCCGTGCAGGTGGCCCGTGACGGTGTCGCCTACGCCCGCGACAAGCAGCATGACATTGTCAACGTTGACACGGCAGGCCGCCTGGGTGTTGACGCCACGCTGATGAAGCAGGCCGCCGACATTCGCGCTGCCATCAACCCTGATGATGTCCTCTTCGTCATCGACGCCATGATTGGTCAGGATGCCGTCAACACGGCCGTCTCCTTCCAAGAGGGCGTCGACTTTACGGGCGTGGTTCTGTCCAAACTGGACGGTGACGCTCGCGGTGGCGCCGCCCTGTCCGTGGCCAAGGTGACCGGCAGGCCCATCATGTTCGCCTCCACGGGCGAAAAACTCAGCGACTTCGAGGTGTTCCACCCCGACCGCATGGCCGGTCGCATCCTCGACATGGGCGACGTGCTCACCCTGATTGAGCAGGCCGAGAAGGCGTTTGACGCCGCCGAAGCCGAAAAAATGGCTGCCAAAGTTGCCGCAGGCGACGACTTCACTTTGGGCGATTTTCTGGTTCAGATGGAACAGTTGAAGAAACTTGGCTCCATGAAAAAAATGCTCGGCATGATGCCCGGAATGGGTGCCATGCGCGAGCAAATCGACAACTTTGACGACCGTGAAGTCGACCGCATCAAGGCCATTATCCAGTCGATGACCCCTGCCGAGCGGGAAACCCCCCGGATTATCGACGGGTCACGGCGGGCAAGAATTGCCCGAGGCTCGGGGTCGACGACGACGGCGGTCAACCAGTTGCTTGACAGGTTTGGCCAGGCGCAAAAGATGATGCGGCAGATGGGCAAGGGCGGTATGGGGGCTGGCCCCGGCGGGATGCCCATGATGCCAGGCGGCCCCGGCATGGGCTTCGGCAAAAAAGCCTCCGGCCGGATGGCCCCCCCGCCCAAGGGCAAAAAGGGCAAGTCTGGCAACCCCGCAAAGCGGGCTGCGCAGGAGAAGGCCGCCATGCAGCGGGCGCTGGGGGGCGGGCCTGTTGGTGCAGGCGGCGGTGACGCTGCTGGTTCCGCCTTCGGCTTAGGCGGTTCAGGCGGCGGCAAAACTCCGTCGGCCCCGTCCGCTGCCGACCTGGCTAACCTCAACCTCCCCGAAGGCCTCGACAAACTCCTCGGCTAACCTGCTGGCCCGTCATTATTCGGTAGGCATGGGCATCCATTCAAACTTGCCATGAGTGACCGTAACCGATGCGATAGCAGTGGTAATGCGCGATAAACGATGTCATCGCATCACTGTGATGCAAGAGTTTGGACTCACTCCGCGAGGTCTGGCTGTCCGTAGAAAGGAGGATGGTGTGTTGCCTGGCAACGGCTCGTCTCTCAACCGGGACATTGTGGGTTTGGCTGTGCCTGCCTTGGGGTCGCTGGTGGCGGGGCCGCTCTTTGTGCTGGCTGATACGGCCATTGTCGGGCATGTGGGGCAGGCTGCGTTGGCTGGGCTGTCGCTGGCGTCTAACCTGGTGATGCTGGTTGTTGGCTTGTGTGTCTTTCTTGTTTTTGCGACAACGACGACGGTGGCGCGGCTGAGCGGCGCTGGCCGTTCCGCAGAGGCGTTGCGGGCCGGGGTTGACGGAATGTGGCTGGCCGCAGGCCTGGGCGTTGTCATTGCTGTGGCCATGTTTACCCTCGCACCCTGGGCGACTTCTGCGTTAGGCGGGACGGGCGAGGTGGCTGTGCAGTCGGTGGCCTACCTGCGGGCGGTGGCGCCCGGGATGCCGGGGATGCTCATCGTGTTGGCTGCGACCGGCGCCCTGCGGGGTGTGAAAAACCTGCGGGCGCCGCTGGTCGTGGCTGCGGTTGGCGCTGCCGTCAATGCGGGGCTCAACTATGTGCTCGTGTTTGGGGGGGAGTGGGGGATTGCTGGGTCGGGCGCTGGTACGGCCCTGGTTCAGTGGGGGATGGCTCTGTGGCTGGCGGTGCTTGTGGCACGGGGTGCCCGACGGCGTGGGGTGGCTTTACGTCCAGCGCCTGCCGGTGTGTGGGGCGGCATGGTCGAGGGCACGCCGCTGCTGGTGCGAACCCTCTCGCTGCGGGCGGCCATCATCCTGACCGTTGTGGTGGCAACCCGTATGGGTGACGTTGTGTTAGCGGGGCATCAGATTGTCGGCAGCGTGTGGGGATTCGCGGCCTTCGCGCTGGATGCGCTGGCTATCGCCGCGCAGGCTCTTATCGGCCATGCGGTCGGTGCGGGCCGCGTCGATGACGTGAGGTCGATTCTACGGCGCTGCATTATGTGGGGGATTGCCGGTGGACTGGTGTTGGGCGCCGTTGTCGCTGGTGGTGCGGGGTGGATTGCGCCGATGTTTACCGGGTCGGTTGCGGTGCGGGATGCTGCCGTTGCCGGGCTGGTTGTCGTTGGTGTGATGATGCCGCTGGGCGGGTTCGTTTTTGTGCTCGACGGCGTGCTCATGGGTACTGGCGATGGACGATTCCTTGCAGGCGCCGGACTGGTGACTGTGGCCGTCTACCTGCCGGTTCTGTGGGGTGTCGATGCCTGGGCCGCTGTGGCGCAGGGGAGTGGTGGTTGGGGCGCTTCGCTGCGGGCCATGATGCCGTGGGGGCAGGTGGCCGACGGCGCCAGTTTCAGTAGTGCGACAGGCCTGGCCTGGCTGTGGATAGCCTTCGCCGGTATTTTTATGGCCGCCCGAGCCACCACCACCGCCCACCGCATCCGCAACTCCGCCTGGCTGGCGTCGTCGCCGCATCGCAAGGTGTGATGTTCGTCTGGGCTTCGAGGTGGATTCGCTTTGGGGGTGGAGGTCTGGCATAATGTGGCGGTTGCCTGGGGCGGCTCTGCTGGAAACGGGGGAGTGGCGTCGGGCCGCGACTCAAATCCGCGCTGCCACTCCAGCAGGCTGCGGCCTTGTCACCACTACAGAAACAGGAGACGCCACTCATGGCTGTCAAGATTCGCCTCAAGCGCTTCGGTAAGATGCGCGCCCCCTACTACCGCATCGTTGTCATGGATTCACGCCAGAAGCGTGACGGCCGGGCCATCGAAGAAATCGGCAAGTACCACCCCACCGAGGAGCCCTCCTTCATCGAGGTCGACTCCGAGCGGGCCCAGTACTGGCTCGGCGTGGGCGCCCAGCCCACCGAGCAGGTTGCCGCCATCCTGAAAATCACCGGCGACTGGCAGAAGTTCAAGGGTCTGCCCGGCGCCGAAGGCACCCTGCGCACCAAGGCTGACGCCCCCAAGGCTGAAGACGCTGTCAAGGCCGCTGCTGCCGAGGCTGAGAAGCTCAAGGCCGCCAAGGCTGCCGAAGCCGCTGAAAAGGAAGCCGCCGCCAAGGCTGAGGCTGAGGCTGCTGCCAAGGCTGAAGAAGAAGCCAAGAAGGCAGAGGAAGCCGCCGCTGCAGCATCTGCTGACGAGGCTCCCGCCGAAGAGACTGCCGCTGAGGAAGCCCCCGTCGCTGACGAAGCAACCGAAGCCCCCGCTGAGGAAGCCGAAGCCACCGAGGCTGACGCCTGATGCTGGCCGACGCTCTCGACCACCTGGTGCGCGGCATCGTCGACCACCCGGACGACGTCCAGGTGGCATCCAAGACGCTCCGCCGTGGCGACCTGCTCGAAGTGCGAGTCCACCCCGACGACCTGGGCCGAGTCATCGGCCGTAACGGGCGCACCGCGAAAGGCCTGCGCACCGTCGTCAACGCTCTCGCCGACGAGCCCATCCGCGTCGACGTCGTAGACGTAGACCGCCGCTGA
>JAITCK010000132.1 GCA_031283115.1 Cellulomonadaceae bacterium
AAATCTTGTTGTCATCCCAGATGACGATGAGGTTGCCCAACTCTTGGTGACCAGCCAGGGATCCAGCCTCGGAGGTGACACCCTCTTGAAGGTCGCCGTCACCTGCGATGACGTAGACATGGTGGTCGAAGGGGGAGGTGCCAGCGGCGGCGGTCGGGTCGAGCAGGCCGCGCTCACGGCGGGCAGCCATAGCAAAACCGGTGGCGGAGGCCAGGCCTTGACCCAGGGGGCCGGTGGTGATTTCCACACCGGCAGTGTGGCCGTATTCGGGGTGGCCGGGGGTGGCAGATCCCCACTGGCGCAACTGCTTGATGTCGTCCATTTCCAGGCCGTAACCGGCCATCATCAACTGAAGGTAGATGGTGATGGAGGAGTGACCTGCCGACAGGATGAAGCGGTCGCGGCCCACCCAGGAGGGGTTGGCCGGGTCGTGACGCATGACCTTCTGGAAGAGGAGGTAGGCCGCAGGGGCCAGGGAGATAGCGGTGCCGGGGTGGCCGTTTCCGGCCTTTTCTACGGCGTCAGCCGACAGGGCCTTGAGGGCGGTGACGGCGCGCTGGTCAAGGTCGTTCCACTCAAAGGTGTCAAGGGCGGGGTCAAACGTGCTCACGAAAATGTCTCCTTGTCCGCGGTGTCTGTGATGTGCCCGCGAGATTCGAGTACGGGCCCAACCTGCCGATGTGGCGTGCCGTGAGGCTGCTGGGCATAGCGATTACCGTGTGACACCTTACCTTCTGGTCACAAGCAGGTAACACCGATGTCTCAACGCGCACTGTGCACGCCCAGGTGACGCACTGTGACAGAATCCCCGTCATGGCTCGTATCGCACCCCTGTCTGGTTTCCCTGAATGGCTGCCCGAAGGCCGCGTCGTTGAAACGCACATCGTTGACGCCCTGCGCCGCACCTTTGAACTGCACGGGTTTGCTGGCATTGAGACGCGGGCTGTCGAACCGCTTGACCAGTTGCTGCGTAAGGGCGAGACCAGCAAAGAGGTTTACGTCCTGTCCCGCCTGCAAGCCGACGACGACGGCGCATCGGGCGGGAGAGCAGAAAAAAGTGCTGACAAGCAGTTGGGTCTCCACTTCGACCTGACCGTGCCCTTTGCCCGTTATGTGCTGGAAAACGCCGGAAAACTGGCCTTCCCCTTCAAGCGCTACCAGATTCAAAAAGTCTGGCGGGGTGAGCGTCCGCAAGAGGGCCGCTTCCGCGAGTTTGTTCAAGCCGACATTGACGTGGTGGGCGCAGGCGACCTGCCCTACCACTTCGAGGTGGAGTTGCCGCTGGTCATGGCCGAAGCCTTGGGGTCTTTGCAGGCTATTGGCGTGCCGCCCGTGAAGATTCTGGTCAACAACCGCAAGGTGGCTGAGGGTTTCTACCGGGGCATCGGCCTGACGGACATTGAGGGCACCCTGCGCTGCATTGACAAACTGGACAAGATCGGCGCCTCTGAGGTCACCCAACTGCTGCTTGACGAGGTAGGAGCCACTTTTGACCAGGCTGTCGCCTGCCTGGAACTGGCAAAAATCAGCGGGTCTGATGCGACTGTCATTGAGGCTGTGCGTGCACTAGCTAAATCGCAAGGCATCAGAGTCAGCCCTGACGCCGCCGATGCTGCCGTCGATGACGTGGCGGGCAACCAGGCGGGCGCCCTGCTCGCTACCGGTCTAGCCGAGTTGGAGGCCCTCATCACCGCCGCCAGCGTCCGGGCGCCGGGAGTTGTTGTTGCCGACCTGAAAATCGCTCGCGGCCTGGACTACTACACCGGCTCTGTCTATGAGACGGTGCTGGTGGGGCACGAGCAGTTGGGGTCTATCTGTTCCGGTGGCCGCTACGACACACTGGCATCGGACGGCAAAAACACTTACCCGGGCGTGGGCCTGTCCGTTGGCGTGTCCCGGCTGGTTGCCCGCCTGCTGTCGGCAGGCCTGGTCACTGCGTCACGCGACGTACCGACGGCCGTACTCGTTGCCGTCAACACGGAAGAAGACCGGGCTAGGTCAGACGCTATTGCGGCAGCCCTGCGAGTCCGCGGCATCCCCACCGATGTGGCCCCCAAGGCTGCCAAGTTCGGCAAGCAAATCCAGTATGCGGACCGCCGCAGCATCCCCTACGTCTGGTTCCCCGGCAGCCTGGACGATGACGGTACGCCCAAGCCTGACCAGGTCAAAGACATTCGCAGCGGAGATCAAACTGACGCTGACGCCTCCACCTGGACCCCCCCAGCCGAAGACCTAGCCCCCCAAGTAACCCCGGCCAAGTAGCCTCGGCAGTCTAGGGTCTGTCGCGGCCAGCGGCTTTGGCGACGATGCGGTGGACGCCTTCGATGAAGGGAATGAGCACCAGGGCGACAAAACCGGCGGCAAAGCCGTTGTTGTAAAGGTTGAGCCCACCATGCAAAAAGACGACGTTACTGACCAGGGCCATGTGCAGGAAGCCAGCAACCAGGCCCCACACCGGCCCAAACACGCCAGCCACAGGAGCCAGAGTGGTCGCAAAAAGGGCGGTGACCACGGCTCCCGTTGACCCCAGCGACGCCCCCATCGCCAGGGTGGCTAGGGCTACACCAGCGAAAATGGGGATGGTGTTGCGGGCGTGCTTACCAAAGGCGGCAAAGCCGATGATGGTGAAGATGCCGCCCAGGCTGGGCCCGGTCAGGTCACCGCCCACAGCCAGCACGTAAGTGGTGGCGACTGCACCCATGATGCCCATGTTCATCAGGGTGACGCCTGCGCCGTCAAGGGACACAAAGTCGGTGATGAGTTTGCCGCTGCGGCGCATCAGTGCCAGCAGGCCGCGGGTAGACCGGCCGTTGATGATAAAACCGGCCACAAAAACGACCGCGCTAAAAGAGTAGGCCACCACGGCCAGCGGCAGGTTGTTCCCTGATGACAGGTGGTTTTGCCCTTCAACGTAAATGTCGAAGAGGCTGAGCACAGCCACGGCAATCATGCCGACAATACCGGCTGTGAAACCCACGTTATAGAGGCTGTGCCCCCGGTGGAAGTTGAGGAAGTGCGGGGCTAACGCCGGGACAAGCAGGCCGATGATGATGCCCAGCCCGTAGCCCAGGGGGAGTCCAGCCCAGACGGGCAGGCTGGTGCCGAAGGCGATAAAGCTGACGGCTGGGGCCAGGGAGGTGGCGAAGAGGGCGGGAACCAGGTAGTCGCGGAACCGCTTGCCGTCAATGCGGGCGTAGAGGGCTACACCCAGGGCGATGGGGATAGCGTTGACAAGGTTTTTGCCGAACATGGCGAAGCCAAAAAGCGTGAAAATACCGGCGATGATGGGGCCGCTAAAGGCCAGTTTGTTCCAGCGAACCACCAGGATGGAGGCCAGCATGAGCACGCCAGCCCCAAAGAAGGTTGACCCCATGGAAGAAATCTCAATGTAGTCGGTGATCAGGCCCGACGGGGAGGTGAGGATGGTCCACCAGCCGGTGAACTTTTCCCCGACAGGGGTGAACACGAACCCCAAGCCGATAGCCACCAGGCTGAGGGCCAGCAGCAGCCAGAAGGTCATGTCATTGTCGCTCAGGCGGGCAGGCGGCGGGTTGGCTGCGGGCTGCGTGGGCGATGTCATGGTGGTGCGCACCTCTTTGGCGTGTGACAGGTCAGGCGGGGATGGTCAACGTCCGGTCGGGATTCCACGGGCGAGTCCAGCCGCAGGCGTCGAAGAGTCGGTCAAGGATACCGGCGGTGAAGCCCCAGATGAGCCGGTGCTGCGCGCTTTCACCGTGACTGCTGTCGCGTTGCGCACGGTCGCCATCAAGCCAGGCATCGCCAGCGGCGTCAGCATCAGGGACGGTGACTAGCCAGCCGGGGCCGGTGTGCCGGGTTCCATCGCTGCGGCCATAGATCCAGGTGTATCGGTTGGCAGGGTCAAGAAGACTGGCGATGGGGGCGCGGAACACAGACTCGGTTTCTCCTGCGTCTACGGCATGTACAGGGGATTCAGTCTCCCACCAGGCCAGCACAGGGGTGACCACATGGTTGCTGACAGGCATGGCCAGGGGCTGACATTCGCCAAGCACCCGCACGCCAGCCGGGTTGATGCCGGTTTCTTCGACGGCTTCCCGCAGGGCGGCCTCGACGGGGGTTTCGCCGGGGTCGAGACGCCCACCAGGGAAGGCCACCTGCCCGGCGTGATCGCGCAGGGTTGAAGCCCGTTGCAGCAGCAGCACGTCCAGTCCCGTCGGGTCAAGGGCAGACAGCCAGGTCAGGGCGGGGGAGTTGTGCGCCGACGATGATGCAGCAGCCAGCCTGGGGCTGACGGATGGCGCCGCGCCCGTCAGTGTCCACGGAGAAAAGGCAGCCGCGCCATCGGACGTCCTGTCTGTGGCATCCCCCGCCTGCCCCAGACAGATGAGGACGGCGGCCTGACGGGCCAAGGCCGTCACAGCAGAACCCTCACAGCCGAACAGTCACGTAGGGCCGTCACCAGCTGGTGGGGACGGGGCGGCCTTCTTGGTAGCCGGCCGCCGACTGGATACCCACCAGGGCTTGATCGGCGAACTCGGCCAGGGTGCGGGCGCCCGCATAAGTGCAGGACGACCGCAGGCCGGAGGTGATTTCGTCGATGAGGTCTTCCACACCAGGACGCTGCGGGTCAAGGTACATGCGGCCCGTCGAAATGCCCTCCTGGTAGAGGGCCTTGCGGGCGCGGGCAAAAGCGTTGCCTTGACCTGCCGTGCGGGCGGCCACGGCCCGGGCAGAAGCCATGCCGAAGGACTCCTTGTAGACCCGACCGGTGCCATCGTCGTGGAGGTCGCCGGGGGATTCGAAGGTTCCAGCAAACCAGGATCCGATCATCACCTGGGAGGCGCCAGCGGCCAAGGCTAGGGCGACATCGCGGGGGTGGCGCACGCCGCCGTCAGCCCAGACATGCTTGCCCAAGTCGCGGGCGGCAGCAGCACATTCCAGCACGGCAGAGAACTGCGGGCGACCCACAGCCGTCATCATGCGGGTGGTGCACATGGCGCCCGGACCCACACCCACTTTGAGAATGTCGGCGCCAGCGGCTATGAGGTCACGCACACCGGCAGCAGTCACAACGTTTCCAGCAACCACGGGAACGTCAGGGGCGACCGACCGGACAGCCTCTAAGGCTTGGATCATTTTTTCTTGGTGGCCGTGGGCAGTGTCCACCACCAGCACGTCCACGCCAGCGTCCAGCAGGTCGCGGGTTTTACCGGCCACGTCACCGTTGATACCCACGGCAGCGCCAATCCGCAGACGGCCAGCCGCATCAAGGGCGGGGGTGTACACGGTGGATCGTACTAGGCCCTTGCGGGTGAGTACACCAGCCAACATGCCGTCGCGCACCACCACGGCCAGGTCGCTGTGGGCGGCGTCGAGGGCGTCGAAGGTGGCTTCCAGGCCGTCAGCCTCCACTGTCGCTAACTCGATCACGGGCATGTCAGACCGCATCACCTGCCCCACCTGGGTGAATCTGTCCACTCCGGTGCACATGGATTCGGTGATGTAGCCCAGGGGTTTGACGGGCACGCCCCGGCGGGGTTCCTTGCCGTCACCATCAACGACGATGGCGGCTGCGTGGGCCCGCTTACCGATGAGGGTGAGCAGGGTGGATACCGGGTCGTGGACGCCCACAGTGACGGGGGTTTCCACCACAGTGTCGCTGCCTTTTACCCCGGCGATGACGTCGGAAACAATGTCGACGGGAATGTCTTGCGGGATGATGGTGATCGCGCCGCGACGGGCCACCGTTTCAGCCATGCGGCGGCCAGCAATAGCCGTCATGTTGGCCACCACAATAGGGATAGTGGTTCCGGTGCCATCGTCAGAGGACAGGTCAACATCGAAGCGGCTGGTCACGTCCGAACGGCTGGGTA
>JAITCK010000160.1 GCA_031283115.1 Cellulomonadaceae bacterium
CTGGACTAGTCCGTAACCATCCCTCACGTCAGGAGTTGACCGTGCCGAATCCTGCACGCCCACGAATCGGCGTTATGGGCGGCACCTTCGACCCCATCCACAACGGGCACCTGGTGGCCGCCTCCGAGGTAGCCGCCAACCTTGACCTTGATGAGGTCATCTTTGTGCCCACCGGCAACCCCACCTTCAAACAACATCAAGAAGTCACGCCAGCAGAAGACCGCTACCTCATGACGGTCATCGCTACGGCAGCAAACCCCCGCTTCAACGTCAGCCGCGTCGACATTGACCGCCCCGGAGTCACCTACACCATCGACACCCTGCGCGACCTGCGTCAACACATGCCCGACGCTGAACTTTTCTTCATCACCGGCGCCGATGCTGTCACTCAAATCCTCCAATGGAAAGACTCTGACAAACTGTGGGACCTGGCAAAGTTCGTTGCCGTCACCCGGCCCGGACACCAAATCCACTTAGAAGGCACCCCGCCTGGAGCAGTGTTGCGCCTGGTAGTGCCCGCCCTCGCCATATCGTCGTCAGACTGCCGTGAACGGGCCCGCAACGGGATGCCCGTCTGGTATTTAGTGCCCGATGGTGTTGTCCAATACATCGCCAAACATGGGCTTTACCGCCCCACACATGCGGTTTCGGCTGCAACAGGCGACAATGAGCACGTATGGCACTGAACCGACCCCGCGTGTCGAACAGGAACGTAGAGACAAATGAGTGACATCAACCCCGCCACAGGGCGCATGTTGACCCGCCGTGAACTGCGCGAACGCGCCGAAGCGGAAGCCGCCGCACAAGGCCAAGCCCCCGCACCAGCGGCCATGCCCGCCGCCCCTGCTCCTGCGGCCCCTGCCCCTGCTCCTGTCGCTCCGGCTGTCGCCCCGGTTGCGCCCGCCGCTGCTGCGCCTGCACCGCTCACGTCCATTCCCGGCGTGACGCGGACGCCCGCAGCCCGCCCCCTGCAACCGCCCGTCGCACCTGCGCCTGCTGCCGCATCTGTCGGGCCGGACGCCGCCGTACCACCTGCTGCCGCACCGACTGTCTCTGCACCACCTGTTTCTGCACCGTCTGCTGTGACGACGCCTGCCGGTTCGACGGCTATCCCCTCACGTCGATCCTTACGCGACCCGGCCCTCACCGTGCCTCCCGCAGCCAGTCCAGCCGCAGCACCCGCTGCCGCCCCGATTGCCCCAGCCGCCCCCACTGCCGCTACACCGCCGCCCGTTGCGCAACAGCCCGTCGTGCAACCGCCAACCACAGCCACCGGTATTCGCTCACTCGACGCGACAACAGGAGGCCTGACAGCCGTTCAACCGGCCACAGCAGACGCGACGGCCAGCCCTGCCCCAGCAGCCCCCGTCTCGCCCGTTGCCCCAGCCAGCCCGGCAGAGGCTCCCGCAGCGACAACACCCGCCGCAACCACGCCCGCAGTCACCCGCACCTCAGCCCGGTCAGGGCGGCCAGGAGCAGGACCAGCAACATCAGCCACCCCGGGAACGCCACCCGCCGCACCCCCCACCACACCCGGCCTCACCTCACCCTTCCCGCCAACCACTACACCCGCCGCACCGTCAGCCCCAGCCGCCCCCACCGCCATGGGAAGTGCAGCATTAGGCGGAGAACTGCCCTCATGGGACGCCATCACCGGCAACACCAGCGCCCCAGAACCCCAAGCGGCACCCGCCGCCGTCGATGCGGGGTCAGGCCCCCTTCCCGCCCCCATCCCGCCCGCACACCAGGGCCGAAACCCTGCCCGCGGTGAAGTCATCGACCTCGACCAGCAGCCCAAGAGGCGCGGCAACACCTGGCTCAACTATCTGGTGCTCTTCATCGTCGCCGCCGTCCTCGGCCTACTGCTGTGGCAACTAGTGAGCGCAGGCACCCCCACCACCGTCGACCAAGGCCCAGGCCCCAGCCCCGCCGCCCTGTCCACCATCCTCACCACACCAGCCATCCTTGGAGCATTTGCGTGACCGCGACCCAACAAGCAATCAACCTCGCCAACATCGCGGCCCGCGCCGCCGCCAGCATTAAAGCCGAAGAAATCATCGCCCTCGACGTGTCAGAACAACTCGTACTGACCGACATCTTCCTTATCGCATCAGGAAGCAACGAGAGGCAAGTCGGCGCCATCGTCGACGCCGTTGAAGAAGCCCTCTACAAGGCAGGCTCCAAACGCATTCGCCGTGAAGGCAAAGCCGAAGGCCGCTGGGTGCTACTCGACTTCGGCGACATCGTCGTCCATGTCCAACACGCCGAAGACCGCGTCTACTACGCCCTCGAACGCCTCTGGCGCGACTGCCCCGTCGTCCCCCTCAACCTGAATCAACCAGCAGGCGACGACGCCGACGGCAGCCAGGCCGACGATGCGGCAGGCAGCGACGCATCCGACAGTGGCGGCGCCAACAGCCACACAGCCTGACCATGCCCGCCCAACGCATCATCCTCTGGCGACACGGTCGCACCGCCTGGAACGTGGACGGTCGCCTCCAAGGCCAAACCGACATCGAACTCGACCCCGTAGGCCACTGGCAAGCCCGCACTGCCGCCGCCATGCTCGCCAGCGAACAACGGCCAACCCTCGTCATCAGCTCCGACCTCCAACGCGCCCTCGCCACCGCCCGCGAATACTCCGCCATCGGGGGAGCCCTCCCCGTCGCCGACCCAGCCCTCCGTGAACGCAGCTTCGGCCAATGGGAAGGCCTTGACCGCGACACCATCAAAAACCAGTGGCCGCACGAATACGCCCAATGGCACAGCGGCAACGACGCCAACGGCATCCCCCCAGGTGGCGAAACCCGTGCCACCTGCGCCCACCGCCTCACCACCGCCATCACCTACCATGCCGACGGCCTCAGCGACAACCAAAGCCTGCTCGTTGTTAGCCACGGCGCAGCCATCACCCTCGCCCTCACCGCCCTACTCGGCAACGACCCCACCAACTGGCGCGGCATCAGCGGCCTCCACAACGCCCACTGGAGCATCATCGACCGCGCCCGCCCCGGCACCCACCCCCACTGGCG
>JAITCK010000246.1 GCA_031283115.1 Cellulomonadaceae bacterium
TATCGACTCTGGCCTGACCCTGTCGTGGCTGCAAGCCAACCTGCGGTCGCGTGGGGCTAAGTCGGTGGAGATTGCGACGGCCCTGCGCAAACCAGACGCCGTCAAAGTGGAGGTCGACGTCAAATATGTTGGCTTCGACATTCCTAACGAATTTGTTATCGGCTATGGCCTCGACTATGCCGAGAAGTACCGTAACGTCCCCTTTATTGCAACGTTGGCGCCGCATGTCTACTCCTGAACCCACCCCCGATTTCAAACTGCCCGACGGCGTCCGTAAGGTCCTGACCGGGCCTGTTGTGTGGATTGTTGTCGGTTTGGCCATGCTGGGACTGGCCTGGAGCGCCCTGATGACGGGCAGCACGCAGCGTATTGAAACCTTCCAGGGACTCAAACTGCTCAGCGGCCCCACGGTAGAACACGCCCTCATGGTGGATGGTGAGCAGCGCGTCCAACTGACTTTGAGTGAAGATTTCACTAGCGGTGAAGGTGACACGGAGCGAAACTTTGGCCAGAAGGTCGAGTTTTTCTACACGGAACCCCAGGGTGAAGTGGTGGCTGAGGCGATTTCGAAGGCCACCCTGCCAGACGGTTTCGATTCGCAAGTCCCCACCCAATCTGTGTGGACGTCCATTCTTGGCCTGCTGCTGCCCTTTATTGTCATCGGCCTCATTTTCTGGTTTGTCATGTCGAGGATGGCTGGCGGCAACAACCGGGTGATGGGTTTCGGTAAGTCGCGCGCCAAAATGGTCAACAAGGATATGCCGCAGGTGACTTTCGCCGACGTGGCAGGCGTTGATGAGGCTGTCGAGGAACTGCACGAAATCAAAGACTTCCTCACCGACCCGGCCCGCTTCCAAGCGGTGGGCGCCCGCATTCCCAAAGGTGTGCTGCTGTATGGCCCGCCTGGCACCGGTAAAACGTTGCTGGCCAGGGCTGTCGCCGGTGAGGCTGGCGTGCCCTTCTACTCGATTTCTGGGTCGGACTTTGTTGAAATGTTTGTGGGCGTGGGGGCCTCCCGGGTCCGCGACCTTTTCGAGCAGGCGAAAGCCAACAGCCCGGCCATCATTTTTGTTGACGAGATTGACGCGGTAGGCCGCCACCGTGGCGCTGGCATGGGCGGCGGGCATGACGAGCGTGAACAGACCCTCAACCAGATGCTGGTGGAAATGGACGGGTTCGATCAGAAAACCAACGTCATCCTGATTGCTGCCACCAACCGGCCCGACATTCTCGACCCGGCCCTGCTGCGGCCTGGCCGCTTTGACCGGCAAGTGTCTGTTGAAGCCCCCGATCTCAAAGGCCGGGAAGCCATTTTGGCGGTTCACGCCAAAGGCAAACCCATGGTCGATGAGGTTGACTTGGCTGCTGTCGCCCGTAAAACCCCCGGCTTCACGGGCGCCGACCTGGCCAACGTGCTCAACGAGGCGGCCCTGCTCACGGCCCGGTCGGGTGCTCAACTCATTGACGACCGCGCTCTCGATGAGGCTATCGACCGGGTTGTTGCTGGCCCGCAAAAACGCACCCGCGTGATGAACCCCAAGGAACTGAAAAACACTGCCTACCATGAGGGCGGTCACGCCCTGGTTGCGGCTGCAATGAACAACACCGACCCGGTCACTAAGGTGACTATTCTTCCGCGCGGACGGGCTTTGGGCTACACGATGGTTATGCCCACGGAAGACAAATATTCGGTCACTCGCAACGAACTGCTCGACCAGTTGGCTTACGCCATGGGCGGGCGGGTTGCCGAAGAGATCGTCTTCCACGATCCGACAACTGGTGCCTCGAATGACATCGAAAAAGCCACTGCCACGGCCCGTAAAATGGTTACCGAATACGGCATGTCGGAACGGGTGGGCGCTATCAAGTTGGGTTCTGGTTCAGGCGAGCCCTTTGTTGGTATGGGGTATGGCCGCGAACGCGACTATTCGGAAGGTCTGGCTGGCGTCATCGACGATGAGGTGCGCAAACTTGTCGAGAACGCCCACGATGAGGCTTATGCGGTGCTCACCCACAACCGGGACGTCCTCGACAATCTGGTGGTTCACCTGCTGGAAAAGGAAACCCTCAACCAGGCCGAGTTGGCTGAGATTTTCGCTCCCGTCATCAAACAGCCCGTCCGTCAGGTGTGGCTGTCCAGTGAGGGCCGTCCTGTCAGTGACCGCGGCCCCATCGAAACCCCTGCCGAGCAGGTACCTGTCGAACAGGTGGCCTCCGAGCAGACGTCTACCGAGCAGATCAGCGAGAATGGGTAAGCGATGACAACGCCTCTAGGCCCGGCTGTATCGGAGTCACTGCGCGCCGCCAGTGACATACCTGCCTATGATGCCGCCCGGGCTGAGGCTGCCATCCGTGAACTCCTGTTGGCCGTGGGGGAGAACCCGGACCGTGAAGGCTTGCGGGACACTCCCGCTAGGGTGGCGCGGGCCTACCAGGAGATTTTCGCTGGCCTGCGCCAAGAACCCGAAGACGTGCTGACCACCACTTTTGATGCTGGACATGAAGAAATGGTGTTGGTGCGGGACATTGAAGTGTTCTCCACCTGTGAACACCACCTGGTTCCCTTCCATGGGGTCGCCCATGTCGGTTACATTCCTGGCCCTGATGGGCGGATTACCGGCCTGTCGAAGATTGCCCGCCTGGTGGACGTGTATGCCCGCCGCCCCCAAGTGCAAGAGCGGATGACCACGCAGATTGCTGACGCCCTGGTGCGGATTTTGCAGCCTGCGGGAGTCATCGTCGTTGTCGAATGTGAACATTTGTGCATGTCCATGCGGGGGGTACGGAAGCCCGGTTCGCGGACTGTCACCTCTGCCGTGCGCGGGCAAATGCGGTCGGGGCCCACGAGGGCCGAAGCTATGTCGTTGATTCTTGGGAAATGATGTGGGTTTTGACCGGACGCTGGTGATGGGGATTGTCAATGTCACGCCGGATTCCTTCTCTGATGGGGGACGGTGGGCGACGACGGAGGCTGCCGTCCAGCGGGGGCTGCGGTTGCTGGCTGAGGGCGCCGATATTCTTGACGTGGGCGGGGAATCCACGCGACCTGGGGCCGACCGGGTGCCTGTGGAAGAAGAGTTGGCGCGGGTGCTGCCTGTGATTGAGCAGTTGGCGGCTGCCTGTGCTGGGCTTGACCGCCCGGCAACCGTATCGGTGGACACCATGCGGGCTGCGGTGGCTGTACAGGCTGCCCAGGCGGGGGCCAGCATCATCAACGACGTGTCTGGCGGCCTGGCCGACCCGAACATGGCTGAGGCGGCGGCGCAGACCGGCGCAACCTATGTGGCAATGCACTGGCGCGGCCACTCCAATATCATGGATGACCTGGAATGTTACGACAGCATTGTGGCCGATGTGCGGTCTGAGTTGGCCTCCCGCGTTGACGCTCTGCTGGCTGCGGGCGTAAGACGTGACCAGATTGTGCTTGACCCTGGCTTGGGCTTCGCTAAGGCAGGGGAAGCCAACTGGCCGGTTCTGGCCCAGATGGAGTCCCTGCAATCCTTGGGTTTCCCCGTGCTTATTGGAGCCAGCCGTAAACGGTTCCTGGGGATGGTGGTGGCCGGGCCTGATGGCACGCCTGTCGCGCCTGCGCAACGCGACGATGCGACCGCCGCCGTGACAGCCCTGGCCGCTGCCCAGGGGGCCTGGGGGGTGCGGGTTCACGAGGTCAAGGCCAGCGTGGATGCGGTGAAGGTAGCCCGTGCCTGGCGGCAGGCAAGGTAGCGTGATGTTCATGGCGCACGATCAGATTCGGATCACCGGCATTGAACGCCTGGGCTTTCACGGCGTCTTTGCTGACGAAAAACGTGACGGTCAAGTTTTCCGCGCCGATGTCACCTTGACGGTTGATACGCGCGCTGCCGCCGCCCCCGACGATCTCGCCCGCACCGTCAACTATGCTGACGTAGCCCAGGCTGTTGCTGACGAGTTGGCTGGCCCATCGGCTGACCTCATCGAAACAGTGGCTGAACGTATCGCCGACCGCTGCCTGGCTTTCCCTGGCGTGGAGGCCGCAGAGGTTACTGTCCACAAGCCCCAAGCCCCCATTCCCGTCCCCTTCAGCAACGTCTCCCTCACCATCACCCGTACGGCCCCCCACGCCCGCAACCTCCCCCTGGCGGTTGTGCAGGGCCGTGAAGCGATCCGACCGCCGAAAGCTCCCGTTGTCGTCGCAGCTATTCTTGCCCTGGGCGCCAACCTGGGGGATGCGCAACAGACCTTGCAGGCCGTCATCGCTGACCTTGACGACACTGACGGCATCACCGTCACAGACGTGTCCCCTCTAGCGCACACGGCCTCCGTGGGAGGGCCAGCAGGCCAGCCGGACTACCTCAACGCCGTCGTCGCTATTGAGACGACGCTACAGCCGCACGCCCTCCTGGCCGCCACGCAAGATATTGAGGCTGCACACGGTCGCGCGCGGGAGGCGAGATGGGGGCCGCGCACTTGCGACATCGACATCATCACTTACGCAGATGTCACCTGCGATGGTGCCGATCTCACCATCCCTCACCCGCGAGCCAAAGAACGAGCCTTCGTGCTGGCACCCTGGGCCGCCATGCAACCCGACGCCATACTGCCTGGCCCGGCTGGTGGCCCGGTGGCTGCCCTGGCGGCTGCCGCCCCCGACGCAGCGGGAATCCGCAGCCTGACCGACACCTGGTTGAGCCTGCCAGAAGGGCTGACAGGCGATAATGTCAAGGCGTCAACAGAAAGTGACCCCCTGTGATGAAGCGGACTTCCCTCCTTCACCTGTTGGTGATTGCCGCCGCAGCCAACCTCATCATTTTCACCGTCCTGCGGGTGGTCTACGTGCGGTTCGGTGCCCTCTACGCCCGCACCTGGTGGGAATGGGTGGCGATACTGCTGCTGGCGGGCATTATTTTTTGGCTGGGATGGACGGTACGGGCCTACCAGAAAGGCAAAAAACCCAACCTCAGCGGTCTGCGAGCCATGCGCACCCTCGTGTTAGCCAAAGCGGGCAGCGTGACCGGTGCCATCCTGGTGGGCATCTATACCGGTGGTGTGGGCGTCATCATCGACCGAGGCGAATGGCATCTTCCACTCCAACACGGTTACGGCATCAACGCCATCGGCGGGGCCGTGTGTGGGCTGGTGCTCACCGTCGCCTCCTATGTGGCGGAACGCTTCTGCGAGTTGCCGCCGCACAAGCCGGAAGATACGGCGCAGCGTGGCGACGTTTTGAGGGACGCGCTCGGTGAGGCTCCTGCGTGAGTAGGATTGTGCGGTGACTTCCCCCCAAAACACTGCACAAGTTCCGCCCGCAGCCGCTTCAGTTGCCCCGCCCGCCCAGGCCCCCGGCG
>JAITCK010000024.1 GCA_031283115.1 Cellulomonadaceae bacterium
CCCGTCCACCACCATGCCCCCCCCTACGATCCTTCACTTTGCGCCCTCTGTGTCACGGTCGCCGTCATAGGATTCGACAATCTCGGTGACCATCTGCCAAGCGCTGGCCTGCCCTAGCAGCCGCGAGCCCGGTTCAACGCCTAGGCGTAGTCCGTGATCGCGTACCAGCGAGGCCGCATAGGAGTTGTAGGTTGCCACCGTGGGCCGGGCCAGCAGACTGGACATATCCACGGCCTCGACCCTGCCTGTCTGCCCGTCCGCTCCCCCTGACGTGTTGGCTTGGGCGCGGCGCAACTGCGCCAGCCGGGAGGTCACCCGGTCAGCCAGTTCCCCAGCAGCTTTGCGGGTGAAGGTCAGGCCCAGCACCCGGTCTGGTTCGACAATTCCGTTGGCGATGAGCCAGACAACTCGTGCCGCCATGGTCTCTGTTTTTCCTGACCCTGCCCCGGCAACCACCAGGGCAGATTCCAGGGGTGCTTCGATAACAGCGGCCTGCTCATCGGTGGGGGACGGCTTGCCGATGAGGTCGGCAATATCGCGGGCGGACAGTATTGTGGCGGTCATGCGATGACCTTCCTTCCCTCGGGTTGCAGGGGGCATGACCGGCGCACCGGGCAAAAGTCGCATAGTTTGTTGGCCCGCGCTTCAAAGGTGGGGGCGGCCATCGTGTCTGCTGCCGTTTCGATGAGGTCACTGGCCCAACTTTTGCCTTCTGCATCCGAGGTGATGCCGGGTTGGCTGCGCAGGGAGGCCGTTTTTGTGGGGGTTCCCAAATAGATCAGGCGGGCTTGGGCGCACCGTGTTCCTGGCGGGAGCGCCGCAGACCGCGTTCCCGTTGGTTGTGTTCCCGGCGTCTGTGTTCCCGACGGTTGTCCTTCAAGTCCACCGCGTTCTACCGCCACCTGGTAGGCGCCGAGTTGCGGGTGAGTCACCGTCTCGCCTTGGGTGGGGGCTGTTGAACCCGTTTTGAGGTCGGCGACAACAACCTGGCCGTCGCTGCCTGCCTTTTCTACACGGTCGATGATTCCGCGCAGACGCGCCCGCCCCACATCAACACTGAAGGGCGCTTCGACGGCGATCACTTCCCCTGCGTCGCTGGTGTAATAGCCTGCGAGACGTTCCAGCATGTGTTCGGCGTTGGCGCGTAGGCGCCGCTCTGGCCAGCCTCCTTGCAGGCCCAGGGTGGGCCAACGCTCATTGAGGGCCGCTTTGAGGGCGCTCAGCGAGCCGATGGGGAGGGTTTCAGCAATGGAGTGAATGAGGGTTCCCAGGCTTTGACTCATCACCGATGCGGGCGTTCCGCCTGCCGCTTCGAAAGCCCAACGCAACGGGCAGGTAGACACGGTTTCCAGGCGTGACGGTGAGACGGGAACCTGGCTGTCTGGCCCCCACAGGGGAGCCTGGCTCGACACGGGAGCCACCCCGTACCAACTGGCAGGGTCAGCCCCGTCTACGCCTGCCGCCGCGAGCTGGGCAAGCAGGGTAGCAGCACCTTGGGTGTGACTCGTGGAGGCGTCAGGGTTGGACAGCAGGGCACTGCGGGTTTGAGCGACCAGGCCACGCAGGTCAAGCGGGGAGACGGGGGGCACCACCGTGCGCTCCCCCACCAGGTCACAAAAGACGCTGGGGCTGTCGTCTTCCCCATCAACAGCTGTGACGATGAGCCGCCGCCTGGCCCGCGACGTGGCAACAGCGAAGGCCCGCAACTCATCGGCAAGCACGTCTGCCCGAGTTTCTGCACCCCTGCCCTGGGCGCTGTCACTACGCCCAGCCAGTAGATCGACAAGAGCCTGCGAACCCAGCAGCGAGTCACGGATGCGCAGGTCAGGCCAGACGCCATCTTGTACACCAGCGACCACAACACAGTCCCATTCCCGTCCGGCTGCTCCTACCGGGGTGAGGGCAGCCACCTGGGAGACCCCGCTGGCGGTAGCGGCCAGGGAATCGGCGGGGAGATCTTGCCCGGCCAAGTAGTCGGCAAAGGCGACAGGCTGGGAGCCGGGATTACGGTCAACGAAAACCTCAGCCGCCTTGAACATGGACAGCACAGCATCAAGGTCACGGTCTGCGCGCGCCCCGGCAGGGCCACCGGCTAGAGCCCGCGAGCGCCAGCGGTCGGCTAATCCTGTTGCAGCCCAGAGCGCCCACATCACTGTTTGTGCGGTGGCTTCAGGAATGGCTGCCGCCTGTCGCCCGGCAGCCAGGACGCGGGCTACCTGTTGGGGGGCGGGGCGCACGTGGTCGGGCAGGGTGGCGCAACGGGCGGGATCTCCGAGGGCTTCAACCAGCAGGGCGTCAGAGGCCCGCCCGCCCCCACCGCTCAGCTCTTCGGTCCGTAGGGCACGGCGCAGGCGCCGCAAGCCCACAGCGTCTAGCCCTCCCAGCGGTGAACAGAGCAGGGTGACGGCGGTGGCAGCATCCAGCGCAGACTCTGCCGCAAGGCCCGCATCGTCGGCAGTGCAGTTGTCGGCAGTGCAGACCCGCAAGGCGGCAAGCAGGGGGGCGATGGCTGGCTCGTCACGCATGGGGACGTCTGACCCCAGCAGGCCCACCGGGACGGAGGCTGCCACCAGGTCGCGGCGGAGGCTGGCCAGGCGGGAGGTTGACCGCGTGATTACTGCCATGCGGTGCCAGGGGGTGCCGCCCAGCAGGTGTTGCGCCCGCAGTTCACGGGCAATCCAGGCCGCCTCTTGGGCTTGACCTGGTGCGATGGCAACCTGAACCATCTGGCCGCCCTCACCTTCCCGCAGCCTTTGACTCTCCACTTGCCCCTCGCTCCCACTCCCCCCCTGGCCCCCGCCTGCGCTGGCGGCTGCGGCCCGGCGGGTCAGCGGCGTGCCAGCGGTGGGGATTCTGGCCGTAACCTGTTGAGTCACCTCACGCAGGGCCGGGCTTTGCCTCCACACCCTGTCGAGCACGCAGGCCTGTGCCGCGAAGGCACCCTCACCAGACCCAGCAGCCAAAGCCGTGCCCAGCAGGCCGGGAACGGCGCCCCGGAAGCCTTGCACAGCACTATCCGGGTCACCGCAGAGCACCAGGCGGGCACCGTCGCCGTGCAACACGGTGAGCAGGCGGGCGGTTGCTGCGGTGGCCTCCTGATAGTCATCCACAACAATGAGGTCGAAGCCAGGGCGAGGCAGGCCGGGAACCTCCGCCTCCCATCGAGTCAAGGCCCCTGCCGCCGCATCGACAACGACGGCAGGGTCAAGGCGGGCGCCAACATCAGGCGTGGACGCTTTGAAGGCTGCATCGGATCGGTAGTCGGCAAACAGTTGGGCACCCAACACCCATTCGGCGCGGCCGTGGTCACGGCCAAGCGCAGCCAAGCCGCCAGGAGTCAGGCCACGCTCTGCAGCCCGCATGAGCAGGTCACGCAGTTCATGCCGGAAACCACGCAAGGCCAACGCTTCCAAGGGCAGGCCATCAGGCAGTGGCAGGTAGGCGCCGCCATCGTCTAGATGTCCGGCAAGAAGTTCAGCCAGGATGCGGTCTTGTTCCGGCCCGGCAATGAGAGTGGGGGCAGGGCGACCCCTAGCCGTGTCACGTTCACGGAGAATAGAGAAGGCCACAGCCGGGGCCGTGCGCACGATAGGGGCGGCCAGCACTCGACCCGCCTGGACTCCCACCTGCTGGGCCATACGACTGGCTAGACGGCGTGAAGCAGCGATGACCAGCACACGCGCCGGATCAAGCCCCCACTGCGTGATAGCCGTGGCAGCGATACTGGCAGCCACCGTACTTTTACCGCTACCAGCGGCCCCGGCAATAACCAGCGCCTTCGCCTGACGGGCAGCGTCAAGGGCCACCTGCTGCGAACCATCAAGCAAGGCAGCATCGGGCCCGTCGCTACAGGGGGCGACAATGGTTGGCGCGACGGCTGTTCCGCTCATGGGAACATTCAAGCGTCCCCCTCGGACATTGGAGGCGGACACGTCGAACGCAGGCACGAAATCTGCACCCAACACGCCCTAAGATCACAGCATGGAAATCACCATCGGCGTACAAAACTCCCCCCGCGAAGTCAGCATCGACACAGATCAAACCGCAGAAGCAGTGACCACAGCCGTCACCGTAGCCCTAGCAGACAACACTGTGCTCGACCTCACAGACTCCCGCGGCCGCCGCGTACTCGTACCCGCCGCCACCATCGCCTACATCGAACTAGGCCCCGAAGAAAAACGCACCGTCGGCTTCGGCTCCCTATAAACAACGCCTCGCGTTAGGCGCAGCACCCGACTGCCGCCTTCAACGCCTCACGTCAGGCGCAACACCCGACAGCCACCTTCAACGCCTCGCGTTAGGCGCAACACCCGACTGCCGCCTTCAACGCCTCACGTCAGGCGCAACACCCGACTGCCGCCTTCAACGCCTCGCGTGAGGCGCAACACCCGACTGCCGCCTTCAACGCTTCGCGTTAGGCGCAACACCCGACTGCCGCCTTCAACGCTTCGCGTTAGGCGGCGAGGCCCATGGCGTCCATGCGGCGGGCGTGGGCACTGGTCAACTCGGCCAGCAGGTAGGTTTTGACGGCTTCGGCATCGGGGGCTCCCCCATCGTCACTGGTCACTCCGGCCACTTGAGCGGCGTTGACGGCCATAGTCAGGAACCGGGGACGCGACCGCATCAGCCCTTGCCCCAGCATGAAAGCCTCACCCACCACGCGCCGCCCCCACAAGGCCAGCCGCGACGCCAGAACTGTGTCATCGGCGCAAGCGGCGGCAATCCGGTCGACAATACCCACCCGATCCTCATCGTCATCATCAGCAAGAAGGGCTGCTACAGCCTCACCTTGGCCACTGATACCCGTGGCCAGCAGGCGCACCAGGTCGCGGGCCACACCATGCACGATGAGGCCTTTGAGTAGCCCCTCCCACCAGTCGCTGGCTTCTGTGCGGGAGATGAACCCGTCAAGCAGGCCATCGTAGGGGGCCATCAGGGTTTCGGCGTCATACCCGTAACCTTGCCCGATGGCGGCGAGGGCTTCCTGCTGGCCTGCAATGCTCACCGACCGGCGCATGAGGCGTTGGGCGTCAGCCATGCTCGGCGAGTCCCAGGTCAAGGACGCCACCAGGCAGAAGAGACGCAGTCGCGCGTAGGCTCCCAAGCCTGCCAGGTCGATGAGTTGCTGTTCGGTGTCGTTGAGGCTGTGTTGTGGTTCGACGCTCACACCCGCCAGCATAGACGGAATATGCATGCGACAGCCCAAAATCTGGAATGGCCAGGATATTTATCCGCTGCTGTTCATCATCGCACCCCAACGGAAGCCTTTTTTCGCCCAGGGAGCGAGCAAAAAGCGTCGCAGAGTGCCGTGTTGGTTCTGTTGCTGGGTTTCCTTTCCTAGTCTACGAAGACGGGCAGGCCATAAAACTAAGCATGGCTAAGACCCCTTGTCATGACACAGATCAAAGGAGACCTCATGCGCAAGACACACCGGATCCTGATGATTGGGGCACTCTCTGCTGTACTCACTGTAGGTGGAGCGTTGGCCGCTTCCGCGACAACCAGCGCCATTTCAGGAACAACAACCAGCGCAACATGGGTGAACTATGCCACCGTGAGAAGAACTACTCAATCAACAGTTTCTTTCACCCCCACTGACCTCCTCTACCAGGGAGGAAACGTAAACTCGCTCCAGTTACGGTTGCTCAACGAAAACGGTGGCGTACTTTCATCATCAAAGACCTGGACAAGTAAGATCAACCAAACGATCATGACTGGCCTTTCCATCAACTATCCTTTCCGCATGTCGGCCTGCTGCTATTACTCAGGATCGGGTGGTGATTCTGGATGGGCCGGAAACCTCACGTACTGACCGTTACATCAACGAAGCAGAAGTTTTGCGCGGCAGTACTGGCAGCGCTCACCGTGCCGTTGATCTTGTCGGGTTGCGGAAGCGCCAAAGCAGATGCGCTCAGTGATTCATCCAGTCAAGTCACAGAGCAGATGAGTGCTGAGGGAACATATGATTTCGCGGGAATGCTTGCTAACTTCCATGCCACTGCCGCTACTCTGGATTTCCCTGACGGCCACACCGAGTGGGAACCGCCAAAACCGCCGCCCGATGTGCTTCCTGACGGAACCATTCGGGAGCCTGTTTACGAGCAGGGTTTTGGAGAAAGCGTTGCCTACTCATACTGGATGTGTTCCTGGCAAAGGGAGTGGCTTGAACAACGTGGCACAAGTGACGAAGCAGCAAGCCACGCATTAGCGGTGCTCGCTACATTCCCTGACACTCCTGGGTGGAGGTGGTGGGATCCTGAATCTGCTCAAAGTCATTTCCTGTCGATGATCGAAAAAGCATCCTTAGGCGACCCGACAGAAATGCAGAAAGATGTAGTGTTTTGCAACCAATGGTGAACATATTCCGTCGGAGCATTGCGCGCAAGAGTGTGGCAGCAACTTTCATTGCTGCTGCCACACTCGGTGTTTCTGGGTGTGCATTGCCTTCGTCTCTCACCGCTGATGCCGCGCCTTCTGGAGCCCTGACGGTGGAACCAGTGACGGTACGGCGAGGGTCGCTGACATCCGTTATCACTACTGATGTGCGCGCAATTGCTCGCCCGGAGTTTGCGGTAAATGCTCCCACATCGGGATGGTTAGGGTTTTGGGGGGACATCTCTGAGGGAGTTCGGGTCAATCAAGATCAGGTCTTGTTCACTGTTGGCTCTGGTGATTCTCGAGTCAATGTCACTTCGCCTGCCTCTGGGGTGGTGACAAGCGTTTTTGTAGAAGACCGCGGTCAGGTGCGCTCCGGGGTTCCCGTAGTTGCGATTCGTTACGACGGGTTTGGTGTGACCGGCGCGATCCCCATTGAACGCGCTTTTCAACTGACCGAGAACCCGGTCGCCGCGACGATACAGTTCGTTGCTGGCCCTGGACCGCAACCTTGTACGCCTACACCCCTTGTTTCTGCCACACCTGATGGAGATGGTTTCGACGGGCAAACCCCACTTCTCCAAGTGCTGTGCCTTATCGAGGATACTGTGGGTGTTGTCGATGGTTCTCCAGCTGTCATGGGCCTCATCACCTCCGAAGCGTCCGATGTCCTCATACTGCCCCTGGAAGCCGTTGCCGGGAACTCCGGCAACGGTGTCGTCTCAAAACTCGACACGGACGGAAAAGTTGTCCGTGTTGAAGTAGGGCTTGGCATTTCTGATGGAGTAGATATCGAGATCACTAGCGGACTGACGGAAGACGACCGTGTACTCCCTTTCGGCCCCAATGTGCGCCAGGAAATCCGCCAGTGACAGCGCTGACCACCGCACCAGATGAAGACGCGGTGCTCGAAGCAAAAAACCTGTCCCGTTCTGTGACACTTCCTGGCGGTCAGCGCCT
>JAITCK010000047.1 GCA_031283115.1 Cellulomonadaceae bacterium
GGAAGGCCGTCGATTTCAGTGCCAACCCGCCCGCGACGATGAGCAGGCCCGACAGGAGGTAGAGGGCAAAAACTACCGTGCCCACGTGGTCGGGGAAGAAGGCCCCCGCCACCAGCACGTAGACGGTCAGCCGGGCCGGGCAGGAGGCCAGCGGAATGAGCAGACCAGTGAGCAGTCGGCGGCGGGCATCAGGCATGGTTCGGGTGGCGGTGATGGCGGGAATATTGCAGCCGAAGCCGATGACCAGGGGCATCATGGCCCGCCCATCCAAGCCGATGGCCCGCAAGCCCCGGTCGGCCACAAAGGCGGCCCGGGCCAGGTAGCCGGAATCCTCCAGAATGCCGATAGCCAGGAAAATGAGGGCGATGAGCGGCACAAAGGACACCACCGTGCCCACGCCCGCCAAAATGCCGTCCACAACCAGGCCGCGCAGCCAGCCGACCCCGATGATAGTGCTCAGCCAGCCGCCAAACGTGTCCGTGACGAGACGGGCAAAAAAGTCGATGAGGGGGGTGGCCAGGTTGGCCGTCAACTGGAACACGGCCCACATGACGGCCAGGAAAACGGGGATACCCAAGACGGGATGGAGGAGAACAGCGTCCACTCGGTCCGAGAAAGACCGGACGGGCGTAGCAGGCGGGGTGGGCACGGCCGCAGCCAACACCTGCTCCGTCCAGGCGAAATGTTCCTCCGCATTGGCGACAACATCGGCGACCGTGGTCGTTTTCAGGCCTGGCTGCGGAACTTTCGCCACAGACTCGGCGCTGTCATGGATGACCCTGTCGACAACGGCTGCCAGCATTTCGATGCCGCTGCCAGTGCGGGGGTCTACGGCAACGACGGGGACTGCGGCGGCCTGGGCGAGGGCGTCCAGGTCGGGTTCAACACTGCGGGCAGCAGCCACGTCGATCATGGTGCAGGCGACTACGACGGGCAGATCTGAGGCGATGACCTGCGACAGCAGGTAGAGGGACCGGCCCAGCACGGAGGCGTCAAGGACAACAACGGCCACGGCGGCCTGGCCTGCTGGGGTTGTTCCGGTGATCGCGTCGGCGGCCACCTTCTCATCTGGCGAACGGGCAACCAGGGAGTAGGTGCCGGGAAGGTCGACCAGGGTGATGTCGTGGTGGCCGTGCCGCCAACGGCCCGCCGTCATTTCTACGGTGGTTCCGGGCGCGTTCATCACGGTTTGTCGGGCGCCCGTCAACATGTTGAAAAGGGTGGATTTGCCGGAGTTAGGGTTGCCCGCCAGGATGACGACAGGGTTGGTTGTCGGCGCGCCGGTAGTGCTGCGGCTTCCCGCAACCGGCTCGTGACAACTCATGCGGTGGCCGGGCTGGCAGCGGTTGCTGTTGCGGTCGCGGCAAGGGGGTTGTCTTCAGCGGTGAGCATCTCATCGGGGCCGAACACGTCAATGCAGGCGCAGGTTTTGCCGTCGATGGCGAACCTGTCCGACCCGACGGCGATGACGCGGCCTCCGAAGGCGCCACAGTGGATGACATGGACGAGAGCCCCTTCACGGACACCGAGTTCACGCAGGCGGTCGCGTTCAGTGCCTTCCAGGTCCACCCAGCGCACGCGCGTGGCTGTCCCCGCAGGGCACTTCCTCAGTTCCATACGCGGTAACTTACTACAGCGACCAGCGGCAATAGAAGGATTTGAGTCACAATGTGGTGCCGATGTTCGCTGCGTGGGCGCTGGAAGGCTCCGGTGCCTGCGTGGTTCAGCGGGCAGCAAAAAACCGGGCCGCACAAAGCGCGGAACCCGGTTTCCTTTGCTGAGCCTGTGTGAGGGGCTACTGTGTGGCCTGAATGAGGCCCAGCAGAATGACCACCACAGCCCACACCACGGCAAAGGATATGGTGATACGGTTGAGGTTGCGTTCTGCGACGCCGGAGGAGCCAGCACCGGATGAGATGCCGCCGCCAAACATGTCTGACAGGCCGCCGCCCTTGCCCTTGTGGAGGAGGACAAGCAGCACAAGGAAGCCGCTCGAAATAACAAGCAGCACCTGAAGAATGATTCGCAGAGCAGTCACGAGGGGCAATAGTACGGGATAAGACGCCGATGGGGCGAATCCCGCCGGAAAACCCAGCACGATTCGCCCCATAAGGCGTGAAGACGCAGTCAGGCGTCAGACGTTAGCCGTCAGGCAGTCTTGCCGAGGATGACGATCTTGGCGAACTCCTCGGGGTCGAGGGATGCACCGCCCACCAGGGCGCCGTCAATGTCGGGCTTGGCCATGATTTCTGCCACATTGCCGGACTTGACCGAGCCACCGTAGAGGACGCGGGTGGCGGCAGCCACGTCGGCCCCGTACCACTGCGCAATGGCCTCGCGGATGGCGCCGATGACCTCTTGGGCATCTTCCGGGGTGGCCACTTCGCCGGTGCCGATAGCCCAGACGGGCTCGTAGGCGACGACAACCTTGGCCAGTTCGTCAGCCGACAGGTCGGCCAGGGAGCCTTTGAGGGAGTCCACGGTGTATTCGACGTGGGTGCCCGCTTTGCGGATTTCTAGGGGTTCGCCCACGCAGACGATGGAGGTCAAGCCAGCGGCAGCCAGTTTGCGAACTTTGGTGTTGACTTGGGCGTCCGTTTCGCCGTGGTATTCGCGGCGCTCGGAGTGGCCCACGGCCACGTAGGTGACACCCAGTTTGGCCAGCATGGCGGCGGAGATTTCGCCGGTGTAGGCGCCGGAGTCGTGTTCGGACACATCTTGGGCGCCGTAGGCCAGGGGCAACTTGTCGGCGTCCACGATGGTTTGCACGGACCGAATGTCGGTGAAGGGAACCAGCACGGCCGCTTCAACGGTGGCTGCGTCGTGCTTGGAGTCGATGAGAATCTGGGCCAGTTTCTGGACGGTAGCGATGGCCTCGAGGTGGTCGAGGTTCATCTTCCAGTTGCCCGCCATCAGGGGGGTGCGAGTCATGGTGTTCAGCCTTCCAGAACGTCGATGCCGGGGAGAACCTTGCCCTCAAGGAGTTCGAGGGAGGCGCCACCACCGGTGGAGATGTGGGAGAAGCCGGCCTCGTCGAAGCCGAGCACGCGGACGGCGGCAGCAGAGTCGCCACCACCGACGATGGAGAAGGCTCCGTTGGCCGTGGCGTCGATG
>JAITCK010000220.1 GCA_031283115.1 Cellulomonadaceae bacterium
CAACTCGACTATTGGGCTCCCGTCAGTGCAGGGACGCCCGCCGACCTGCTGGCTACTTCTTCCGCTGGGACTACCTGATGTATGCGGCCTTATGGCGGGGGCTGGGACGGATTATTCCCGGTCCTGTATGGGTGCGTGTGCTGGTGCGGGTAGTGCTGCTCACCGCGCTACTGGTCGTTGCCGTGTGGGCGTTAGCCGAATGGGTTTTCCCGGCTGTCAGCAACTGGATGCCCTTCAATGATGGGACACTCAACTAGTTGTTGTGCACCATCGGGGTGAGGCCGTGAGAGCGTTCTATTGCTTGGGGGTCGCCGCAGAGGGTGAGCCAGTTGGCGAGGATGCGGTGGCCGCCTTGGGTGAGCACGGATTCAGGGTGGAACTGGACACCATGCAGGGGTAGGCTGCGATGTTGCAAACCCATGACAATGCCGGAGGCTGTACTGCCGGTGATGGTGAGGTTGTCGCCGATGCTGGCGGGTTCCACGGCCAGGGAGTGGTAGCGGGTGGCGGTGAAGGGGGTAGGGAGACCAGCGAGGATGCCGGTGCCCTGGTGGTTTACCTGGGAGGTTTTGCCGTGCATGAGTTCCGGGGCGTGGCTCACGGTAGCCCCGTACACCTCGGCTAAAGCCTGATGCCCCAGGCAGACTCCCAGCATGGGTGTGCGGGTGCGGGCGCAGGCAGCAATGACAGCCTCCGATGCGCCCGCCTCAGCGGGCGTGCCAGGGCCAGGAGAAATGAGCACACCATCGAAGGGGATGTCATCGCCGGGGAGGGTCAGATGGTCACCGTCGCCCGCCTCGGTGATGGAGGCGGGCACGGCGTCGTTACGGACCACCACAACGTCGGCACCAAGATGTTCCAGATAGCCGACGATGGTGTAGACGAACGAGTCGTAGTTATCGACCACAAGGATGCGAGACATGGCGTGCTCCTCAGTCACGATGGGCGGCTGGCCTGCCAAGCGGCCTGCCTAATGGTCGCCGTCAGAGCCTCCACCATCGGTGCCGCCGCCCCCGCCGCCACCTGCGGGAGGTTGTGCAGCCGGACCGTTAGAGACAGTCACAACAATGGATGAGCCTTGGTTCACTGTGGTGCCTGCTGGCGGGTTGGTGGAGATGACTGCACCAGCAGGAATGCTGCTGCTGTTAGCGAAGGTGACGCTGGCGTTCAAGCCTTGCAGCAGGTTGGGGTTCCACTGCTGGCCCACAATGTTGGGTACGGTCACAGTGGGTGTGGCTGCTGGGATAGCAATATTCAGAGCGACTCGGCTGCCCTGTGAAACCTGGCCAGCGTTGGGGGACTGTGTGACCACAGTGCCTTCCGGCTGAGTTGATGTGACTTCGTGGGTATCAACATGCAAGCCCAAGTTTTCTAGGGTGACCCTGGCTTCGTCACGGTGTTGGCCAGTGACGTCGGGCAAGTCAACCATGCCGTTAGAAACAACAATGTTGATACGGGCTCCGCGTTGCACAGCCACACCGATTGCCGGGTCGGTGCGGATAACACTATCGCGCGGCACATCGACGGAGGTTTCTGCCGAGACGGTACCCCACACGAGACCTTCGGCTTCGAGGGCTTCTTGGGCCTGTTCCTGCGTCATGCCAGCGATGTCGGGGACGCCCAGGGTGTTGGGGCCACCGGAGAAGAAGACGTGGACGGTGGTTCCCACGGCAACCTCTTCATCACCCTGCGGGTCTTGGCGGGTGAACTGGCCTTCAGGTTCGTTGGAGTCGTCGTCAACCTGCGGGTCACACACCAGTTGTGCATCGGTAATGAGGCTACAGGCGTGGTCTTGCGTCATACCGGCCGTGATGGTGGGGACGATGGCCATGCCTGCTTCAGGTTCAGAGTCATCACCACCGGACAGGACAAACCAGGTGATGAGGCCAGCAATGAGGAGCAGGCCACCAATGATGGAAGCCCAAATAATGGCCTGCTTGCGGCGCTTCTTTCGGTCTTCTTCTTCAGCAAGGATGGGGTTGCCTTCGGCAGGTGTGGCGATGGGTTGGCCTAACGGTCCCCATGATGGGATGTCGCCTGCTGTGCCAGCAGCCTCAGCGGCGGCCGCATCCATGACCATCGTGCCGTCAGTGGCCCCGGCAGCCCCCAGGGCGCTCATGGCTACAGTGGCTCCGGCAGCGCCAGCACCCAACACTTGGGTAGCGCCAGGGTCGACGGCTCCACCGATAGCGGGGGCACCCACCACACCACCGTGGAGGGCGGCCTCCAGGTCGGCCCGGAATTCGGCAGCCGTGGCATAGCGGAGGTCACGGTCTTTAGCCAGGGCTTTGATGTTGATGCGGTCAAGAGTTTCGGGCACGTCAGAGGCGAAATCTGACGGCTTTTGCGGCTCCTGACCTACATGCTGGTAGGCAACAGCCACGGGAGAGTCGCCCACAAAGGGCGGGCGGCCTGTCAACAGTTCAAAAAGGAGGCAGCCGGTGGAGTAGAGGTCAGATCGAGCGTCCACGGTTTCACCGCGAGCCTGCTCCGGGGACAAGTATTGGGCGGTTCCGATAACGGCCTGGGTTTGTGTCATGGTCGCGGCAGAATCGGCGACGGCCCGGGCAATACCAAAGTCCATGACTTTGACGGCACCGGTGGGGGTGATCATCACGTTGGCGGGTTTGATGTCCCGGTGGATGATGCCCGCATGGTGGCTGTATTCCAGGGCGGACAGTACGCCAGCCGTGATTTCAATGGCTTCGTCAATAGGCACGGCGGCGCCATCGTGGAGGATGTCGCGCACCGTGTGGCCTTCAACATATTCCATGACAATGTAGGGAATGTGTAGTTCAGCCCCGGTAGCCGGGTCAACGTGCGTGTCTTCGCCGGTGTCGTAGACGGACACGATAGCTGGGTGGTTGAGGGCAGCCGCCGACTGGGCTTCACGGCGGAACCGCGCCAGGAATGACGGGTCGCGGGCCAGGTCGCTGCGGAGCACCTTGATAGCGACGGTCCGCCCCAAGCGGGCATCATGTCCAATGTGCACTTCGGCCATGCCGCCACGGCCAATGAGCTGGCCTACCTCATAGCGGCCAGCAAGAACGCGGGGAGTGTTATCCGCCACAGTCAAAACGTCCTTCAATCTCAGGTCACACCGCACGGAACGTGGGGTGATCGGGGCTATTCATATTGTCCCATCCCAGAAGCAAAAAATCTGTCTCTGGGTGGGGTAAAGCGGTCACTGCGGGTCGCAGCAAGGTTCGGGGCGCGCCATCGGCGGGTTGAGTATCGCTGTGAGATCGTGTCAGAGTGGTGATTGCGGCGATGAGAAGCGCAAGCGCAGCAATAACAGCCACTGCAGTCAACCGGGTGCGGCGACGGCGGGCAGCCTGGTAGGCGAGGGTCGATTCCCGCCGTGAAGCAGCCGACGATGAGGCACGGCTTCCGCCCACTGCCGTCGCTGCCGCCGAAGAGCCGGTGGTTACCCCGGTAGAGCGGCGGGAAGGAGCCGGAGAAATACGAGGCGGCAACCCGGCAGAACCCGGTGAACCTGATGGTTGGGCAGCGGAGCCTAACGGAAGGCCCGTCGATTGCGAGATGTACACCGCCCCGCCGCCAGCATCTGCACCTTCACCAGCGTTTTCAGCCCGCAACTGTGCGGCCAGCCGGTCAAGGTCATCGGCCAGGTCTCCGGCAGTAGGCCAACGCTTTTTCGGGTCTTTGTCCAGCATCCGGTAGACCAGGGCCGCCCACCGTGGGTCAACGCTGGCGGGTAGGGGTGGCACGGGGGCGTTGACGTGAGCGACAGCAATATCGACGGGCGTTTTCCCGGTGAAGGGCCGCTTACCTGCCGTGGCCTCATAGGCGATAACGCCGAGGGCGTACATGTCGCTGCGGGCTGTAGCAGGCTTGCCGATAGCCTGTTCCGGGGACAAGTATTGGGCGGTGCCCATCACCATACCGGTGGCAGTCATTTGGGCCTGATTGGGTGCCATCGACACCCCAAAATCAGTGAGTTTGACTGCACCCGTGGATGCCGCCAACAAAATATTGCCAGGTTTGACATCACGGTGAACCACCCCCGCCTGATGGGCATGGTCGAGGCCGCGAGCCGCACCAGCCAGCATGGGCAGCAGGCGGGGAAGATCGACAGTGTGTTGGCGTTCCAGCAAGTCAGCTAAGGGTTCGCCGTCTACCAACTCCATGACAAGAAAGCCGGTGCCTTCCTGTTCGCCGTAGTCATACATTTGGGCGATGTTGGGGTGGCTCAAGGCGGAACTGTTGCGGGCTTCGACGCGCAGACGGCGCAAAAACTCTTGCTGGCCCGTGTACTCGGATTTGAGCACTTTGAGGGCCACCTCACGGCCTACCGCCCCGTCATCGGCAGCCCACACTTCACCCATTCCGCCGACGGCGATGCGGCGGGTCAGCGTGTACCGCCCACCTAACACCATTCCAGCAGCCGGAGTCATCGGTTCAACACCGCCTGAATCACCTGCCGGGCTACCGGGGCAGCCAGGGCGCCACCAGTGACACCACCCTGCTGTCGGCCACCCTCATGGATGAGCACAGCGACAGCCACCTGCGGGTTATCGGCGGGAGCGAAAGCCGTAAACCAGGCGTGCGGGGGGCGGCCAGGCGCAGATTCGGCTGTACCCGTTTTTCCGGCCACTTGCACGCCAGAGATGATGGCGCCACGGCCGGTAGCCCGCGGGCTCGATACGGCGTCAACAAGCATGTCCCGTAGAACACCCGCAGTGGATTCGCTGACAGCCTGGCGCAGGCGGTGGGGCTGGCCTTGGAAAACAATGTCCAGGTCAGGGTTGCGGATGGTTTCTACCAGGTAGGGCTGCATGAGCACACCGTGGTTGCCGATAGCCGCCGACACCATAGCCATTTGCAGGGGCGTGGCCGTGACGTCACCCTGACCGATACCAGCCAAGGCCAGGCGGGCCGGGTAGAGGTCGCTAGGGTTAGGGAAGGAAGAGATAGCAGACCGCATGGGCACCCGGAAGGGGTCATCGAAACCGAACCGGCGGGCCTGCTGGGCGATTACGTCAGCCCCCATGTCCACAGACATCTCCATGAACAGGGTGTTACAGCTGATGATCATGGCGTCGTGAATGGACTGCATACCATCGGGCGAGCAGTGGGCGTCACCAAAGTTGCGCACTTCAGTGGAAGTTCCCGGCAGCAGGTAGCGGTGGGGTGCAGGCAACAGTACGTCGGCATTTTGCACGTAGCCTGATTCCAGGGCTGCGGCAGCGGGAATCATTTTGAAGGCCGAACCGGGAGGCCACAACTGGCCGATGGACTGGTTGAGCATGGGGTTGCCTTCAGTGGCTGCCAACTCTTGGAAACGTTGGCTGGCCTGGCTGAGGGACAGCGGGGCAAGCTCGTTAGGGTCGTAACTAGGGAAGTCCACCATGGCCAGGATGCGGCCCGTTGCCGGTTCAACAGCGACGATGGACCCGCGTTGCCCATCCAAGGCATCCCAGGCGGCCTGCTGCACGGCAGGGTTGATGGTGGTTTCTACGGAGGAACCCACCACTTCTTGCCCGGTGAACAAGTCTTCCAGCCGTTCCGTCCACAGGGCGTTGGCCTGCCCGGACAGCCAGTCGTTTTCCGTGTTCTCCAACTGTGATGAGCCGTTAGCGATGGAGAAGAACCCGGTGACGGGGGCAAAAATGTTGGCCTGGGTGGCATCCCCACCGCTGAATACTCGCTGGAAACCAAAGGCACTGTCCACGGGCACAGATTCGGCCAAGGTGACGTCACCAGCCAGGATGGGGCCGCGGTGCACATTGAACTCGCGGAAGAGGCGGCGAGAGTTGCGGCCGTTGTTGTTGAGACTTTCGGCTTCCACAAACTGGATCCACGTGGTGGACACCATGAGGGCCAGGAACATGACCATGACGATGGTGGTGAGGCGGCGCAGGGTTTTATTCACGATGCGTCCGCCTTTCTGCTTGTCCGGCGTGGTGGGGGAGGTGGTGCCGTGGGTGGCAGGTCGAGGTTGATGATGTGGGTGGCGTCGCGCGGGTCCAGCGGGGGTGGCGTGGCCAGCACGCGGGCCGCATCGTCGGCACTGCGCCCCACCGGGATAGCCTCAGCAGCAGGTTCCTTCACAGCGGCAAACCCATCGTCGATAGCGATCTGCCCCAGCCCTGTTGTGCTGGACGGCTGCCTGGCCGCATTGGAAATGATGAGCAGGAAGGCCACCAGTATCCAGTTGGACATCATGGCAGTACCACCCTGCGCCATAAAGGGTGTGACCAGGCCTGTCAGCGGGATAAGCCGGGTGACGCCGCCAATAATGGTGAACACTTGGATAGCCAGCATGAAGGACAGGCCACCAGCCAAAAGTTTGCCAAAGCCGTCACGGACAAGAATGGCGGTGCGCAAGCCACGTTCAATAACGATGAGGAAGATGACAAGAATAGCCAGCATCCCCGTCAAACCCAGTTCTTCACCGATGGATGTGTAAATGAAGTCAGAGAAACTCAACGGCGTCAGGTAGGGGTGGCCTTGGCCCCAGCCGGTACCGAAGAGACCGCCGCCTGCCAGGCTAAACATGCCAGACACCAACTGCCCGGACCCGCCCACCCGGTCGATTACTGCCGAGTTCATGGCATCCAGCCACACGTCGAAACGGCGGGCC
Organism: Cellulomonadaceae bacterium; assembly: GCA_031283115.1. Lineage (GTDB taxonomy): Bacteria > Actinomycetota > Actinomycetes > Actinomycetales > Cellulomonadaceae > Xylanimonas. The sequence continues at coordinate 6,608 of JAITCK010000220.1, forward strand.
ACGTGCGGAAAGGCTGTCACAGCCCCGTAGCCACCCACGCCAGCCATGACCACACCCAGCAGCACCCAACTGGATCGTTGAGTGGCCAGCCACAGCATGGCCACAAACATGCCGAAAAGCAGCAGAGACATACCCATGTCTGACTGCATCACCAGCACGGCGATAGCAGCCGCCCACACAATGATGATGGGGCCAAGGTCACGCAGGCGCGGCAGTTGCAGGCCAAGAATCTTGGGGCCAGCCAGGGCCAGAGTGTCCCGGTTGGCGTAAAAATATCCGGCAAAGAAGATAGCTAAGAAGAGTTTGGCGAACTCACCAGGCTGCAAAGAAAAGCCGGCAATGTTGATCCAGATGCGGGCACCGTTGATTTCACGGCCCACGCCGGGAATCATAGGTGACATGAGCAGGGCTAAGCCCACAATCATGGACGTGTAGGTGAAGCGCCGCAGGATGCGGTGGTCGCGCAGGAAAAACATGACCAGGCAGGCCAGCAGCACCGAAATGGCTGTCCATTGCGTGTTACGGATCACGTCAGCCCCGCCGGTTGGCCGGGCAATCTCAATGCGTTGAATCATGGCCAGGCCCACACCGTTGAGCAGCACGACAGCCGGCATGAGGGTCTGGTCAGCCCAAGGGGCGCGCAACCGAATAACAATGTGAAGCAGCAGGGCGATACCCGCCATGGAGGCGGCTTCAACCCAAAACTCGTCAGGCAGATGGCCTTGCGTGGCCTGGCCCACCATGGCAAAGGCGCCGATACTGGCCGTCAAAGCAAGCAGCAGTAGCAGCAACTCGCCGATGCGGGTGGGGTGGCGGAAACGGGGAGAATCATCAAACTCAGCCAGGAAGTTAGTGCTCGTGCTCGTGCTCACTGGTCACCACCTCCTGTGCCGTTGTGGTCTCCATAAGCGTTGTCGTCGGCGCCGTCAGGGGAGTAAGGATCCAGGTCCGTGCCGTCAAGGTCAGCGTCAGGGGTAGGGGAGGCATCCGGTTCGTCGCTGGTCTGCTTGTCTTCCGCCTCCTGAATGAGGGCGTAAG
>JAITCK010000222.1 GCA_031283115.1 Cellulomonadaceae bacterium
TTGGCGGCCAGCAACGTGGGCTTTACTGATGCGTTCGACCTGCTCACGGGAGAGGTTGGCGGTCACGTCCACCAGGGAGAAGGACGGGAAAATGTCAATCTTGCCGATGTCGCTGCCCCGCAGGCCGCCCTCACCGGTGATAGCGCCGACGATGCCGCCAGGGTTGACGCCATCCTTATGGCCGACAGACACCCGGTAGCGGGTGCCTTCAGCAGGTCGGCGCAGACCCTGGCCGCGCTGCTTCTTGTCAAAGTCGCGTTTGCCGGAATCGCCGCGGCCATAATCGTCGCGGATGGCCCGGTCGGTGCGGCGGTCTTTACCGTAGCCGCCCCGCTCGCCCCGCTCAGACCGGTCTGACCAGCGGTCACCCCGGTCGCCACGGTCGAAGGAGGCGCGCTCGAAACGACGTTCGCCTGTCCGGTCGCCTGTCCGGTCGTTGGCTTCAGCCCGGCGCAGTTCTCGGGCAGCCTTGGCGGCGCGAGCCTTCTCCACTTCAGCCTCGTGGGCTTCCTGCTCGGCCCGCATCCTCGGCCCGTCGTCGCCGACCGACAGGGCCAACAGAGTTGCCGCCATTTCGACGGCCTTTTCCGGGTCAACAATGTCGAAGTCGCCGTCTTTCGTCAGAGCCTCCCGCACCAACTGCGTGTACAAGTCGAGGCGGCCAGCAGACCGTCGGGTGGGCACGGACATGAGAATGACGGAGGCCTTGTGGGCGGACACGTCACGGGGGGAGGGGATGTCCATCTCGTCGATGGACTGTTTGATGGTGGATTCGATGTGCTTGAGTTTGCCGCGCTCATGCGGGGTGATAAAACTGACGGCCCGGCCAGTGCGACCGGCCCGGCCAGTGCGACCAATGCGGTGAACGTAGGCTTCGGCCTCGCGGGGAATATCAAAGTTGACTACTAGGCCAATGCGTTCCACGTCGAGGCCGCGGGCGGCCACGTCGGTAGCAACCAACACGTCCAGGGCGCCAGACCGCAGGCGCTCCACAATGCGTTCGCGTTCCTTCTGGGCCACGTCACCGCTGATGGTGGCCGCAGCAATGCCCTGCTCGATAAGGGCCGATCCGACCTCTTCCGCAGCAGACCGGGTCCGGCAGAAAACGATGGAGGCGTCCGTGTCGGCAGTGGCCAGCACCCGGCTGAGGGCGCCAATCTTGTGACGGAAGGGAACCACGGCATAGGACTGCTGGACGGTCGACACGGTGGACGACTGTCGGGCCACCGTAATGGCCACCGGGTCAGTCAAATGGTTTTCGGCGACGGCCCGGATAGCGGGCGGCATGGTCGCAGAGAACAAGGCCACCTGGCGGTCTGCGGGAGCCTGGCCAAAAATGTGGTCGACATCTTCGGCAAAACCCATGCGGAGCATTTCGTCAGCCTCATCGAGAACCAGAAAATGCACGTCGTCCAGTTTCAGGGTGCCGCGTTCCATGTGATCCATGACGCGGCCCGGCGTTCCCACAACCACCTGAACGCCATCTTTGAGAGCCTTCTGCTGGGGCATGTAGGGTGAGCCGCCATAAACAGGCAGGACACGCACGCCAGGCATGTTGGCGGCAAAGGACTCAATGGCGTCGGCCACCTGCATGGCCAACTCGCGGGTGGGGGTGAGCACCAGGGCTTGCGGGCGGCCAATGTAGCCGTCACGCGATTCCAACACGTGAGCAAGCAGGGGCAGGCCAAAGGCCGCCGTTTTACCGGTACCGGTTTGGGCAACGCCCGTAATGTCATGCCCGGCCAACAGGGCAGGAATAGCCTGGGCCTGGATGGCGGTGGGGGTGGTAAAGCCCAGGTCAGCGCAGACTTCGCGCAGGGGGGCGGGCAAGCCAAGGTCGTCAAAAGTCACATCATCATGTAACGCGGAAGATTCAGCGGTCGCAACAGGAGGCACGGGGGCACCGTTCGGTTATCGGGCTACTACTGGAACAACTCAGGTGTGAGCGTCAGGAGCCGTCGTTTATTGTACGCCTCACGGCGCAAAATGTACCTATCGCGGCCATGCGTCGTCGGACACGTTCTCCTCCTTCCTAGACTTGCCACCGATGACATCGCCCACTCCAGCGCCGCAAACCCAGCAGCCACAACAGCAGCAAGCGTCGAGGCCACCAGCCCGCCTCGACGCTTCCATGACCCTGCTTATCGAAGTGATGGAGAGCCCGCTCGACCCCGGTTACGTGGACGCTGCTGCACGGGCAGGCATGACCGGAACTCATGGAGCCCTCCGCAAACGCAGCCCCGTACGGTCTGTCGCCTCCATCGGCCTGGCCGTCATCCTCGGCGCAGGAACAGCCATTGCCGCCCAGCAGTTGCGGGCCCCAGAATCGGCCGCCCGTGACGCCCGCGTTGTTCTGGAAGAACAGATCACCAGTACCCGTGACACGGCCAGCCAGGCCTCTAGGCGTATTGACGACCTGTCCGCCGAGGTTGCCGCCCTGCAGGCCCAAGCCTTATCCACAGCCGATGCCAGCATCCTTGACATCATTGACGCCGACGGCCTCGCCAACGGCAGCCTGGCTGTTGAAGGCCCTGGCCTGGTGATTTCCTTGACCAACGGGGGAGCGGGCCTGGGTGTCGACCCGGAACCGGACGAACTTGTCAAAGACAAGGACATACAAACGGTGATTCAAGCCTTGTGGGCTGCCGGAGCTGAAGCCATCGCCGTAGACGACCACCGCCTGACCATGACCTCTGCCGTGCGCAACGCCGGTAACGCTGTCCTTGTTGACCTGCAACCCCTAGCAGGCCCCACCTTTGTTATCCGCGCCTTGGGGGACGCCAACGCCATGCAGGCGGCCTTCGCTCGCTCAGACGCCGCCGCCTACCTTCAACTCATCGGAAACCAGTTCGGAATCCGATCCAGCGTCACCCCGCAGTCACATATTGAACTGCCAAGCGCCGGAACGCAGTCACTTCTCTACGCCAAGCCGGTAGCATCCGGCTAGTTAGGGAAAGTCGCCAGCAGCGGCGCCATCACAGCACGCACGCAGCACACATCACGCTACGCAACAACGTAAGTATCGCCGCAGGGTAAGGAAAGAGGAACACTCAATGATCGCCGTCATCGGGCTCGCCGTCGGTGTGGTTCTTGGTCTCTGGCTGCAACCCACCGTGCCCATCGGCTTGCAGCCCTACCTGCCTATCGCCGTGGTTGCCGCCCTGGACGCCCTCTTCGGCGGCTTCCGTGCCATGCTCGATGGGCTCTTCAACGACCGCGTCTTCCTTGTCTCCTTCCTGTCAAACGTGGTGGTCGCAGCCTTCATCGTCTTTTTGGGCGACCAGTTGGGTGTGGGCGCCCAACTGTCCACGGCTGTTGTTGTCGTTCTAGGCATCCGTATCTTCTCTAACGCCGCCGCCATCCGACGTCACCTCTTCAAGGCCTGACGGCAGGGGAGAAGCACCGATGACAAGCAACGACCAGCCGCCCGCTGCAGCAGCCACGCCACCGCCCGTGCAACTCGGCGTAGCAACCACGCCGGAATCGCCCGCCCGCACCCGCCGCCGCGATTCCGCCTGGAAGCGCATGGTTGCCGGGATGCGGCCCCAACTCAAAGCCTCACAGTTCCTTGCCGGAATCCTCTGCGCCGTACTCGGCTTTGCCCTGGTCGTGCAGGTGCGGGCTTCTGCGTCTGACCAACTTGCCGGCCTGCGGCAAGAAGACCTGGTTCGTCTGCTTGACGATGTGACAACCCGCGCCGACCAACTTGAAACCGAAGCCTCCCGCCTTCAACAGATCCGCGATGAACTGGCCACCTCCACC
>JAITCK010000031.1 GCA_031283115.1 Cellulomonadaceae bacterium
CGGCGATGGCCTGCGGCTGGTCTCCCGACGGCACAAACTCGCTAATCACCTCAAAAGGAGCCACAGTCCGCTGAAGGTCAGTCACAGGCCGCATGACCCTAACCCTACTGTGTGTCCGCGCAGACTACAGCGGTTCAATCTCCAGAACCTGCGGAAGGAAATAGCTGATCTGCTTGTGCCACCAGGGCCAGTCGTGGGTCACGTCATCCCCCCAGATGTCAACCCAGGCGGCAATCCCCTGCTCCTCCATCAACTGGCCGAGCGCAATAGTGTCGTCCCGCATATCTGGTTCGGCGCCACCAGCACAAAACACCAGGCGGGCGGCGGCATAGGCCTCCAGGCGGGCGCTATCGACAGGCTGAGTCAAGTAGTCTAGCGGCGAATTTGCCAGCACGTCGGGCCGCATGTGGTTGACAAAATCGAGGAAGGGCGCGGGCGAATACACGCCTGACAGGGCGATAAGCCCGTCCACCTGCCGGGGCCAGCGGAAAAAGAGGTTGGCCGCGTGATAGGCCCCCATGGATGCGCCCGTGAGCAGCACCTTCTGCTCTCGCTCGGCCACCACAGTAGGCACAAACTCGTTGACGATATGTGACAGCCAGCGCTCATACATGCGCATCGCCTTGCGCCGCTTGCCGTCGGGCCGAAAAAAGGTCTCGTCGTCGATGCAGTCCAGCGCGTACAACTGGATGATCCCAGCGTTGATGTAGTCGCCGAGCGTGTCGACCATGCCGAAGTCTTCCCACAGGTTTTCGTGGGCCTGTGAGGTGGGGAAGGCGATGACCGGCTTGCCTCGGTCGCCGTACACTCGGTAGGTCATGTCGCGTTTGAGCACGCGGGATCGGAAGGTGCGCACCTGGCGGTGGTCAATCTCGCGGCGAGTCACCCCACGCATGATGCCTTCACTCGTGGGCAAACCTGTCTCAGGGTCGCGCCACTCTTCGGGGATGTCGGGCGCAGCGAACCCACCGTCGACATCGGGGCTGATGTCGGGAATCTCTTGGGTCATGGTCAGCGATCAGGCCCGCTGCTGGACATAGGCGATCATCTCGCGGGCTTCCTCCATGGACTGCGCCCGCACCAGGAAAGCCTCGTCCCCCATGGCGGGGGCGAAGACGGCCTCAATGTGACGGTATTTGACCAGGCGGTCGCCGATGAAGCCGAAACATTCTTCGCGGCTGTGCGCATAATGGTTGAAGTTTTTGCGGCTGGCATAGGCCGAATAGTTCAGGTCAGGGCCGGATTGAGGCTGCGGCTGGCCGCTGATCATTGCCGTCCAGCGACCGTAAACGTCGGTGGAGTTGGCGACATTGGCGGCGTCCGTCATCCAGGCACCCGGGGGGCGCATGTTGATTTCCAGGCCAACCAACCCTTTGCCGTCCCGACGGTCGAAAATTTCGATGTGGAAGTAACGTTCGCGCAGGTCGTAGGCCTTGACGATGGCTTCGCCTGCCTCACGCACGTTAGCGGGCACCTCAGGCAGGGTGATGTAGTAGGCGTTGTCGCCGCTGTTGACGACCTCCATGACAGACTGGTCGTACAGGGTGGAGGAGGCGAAAATAATCTGGCCGTCAGCGTCAACCATGCCGTCGAAGGTGAAGATGCGGGCATCCATGAACTGCTCGACAACAACGGGCGCGGCCGGGTCGGGTCGGCTGTCAAAGATGTGCCGCAGGTGGTCGTCGTTGTCGACCCGGTAGGTGGACGATGCGCCCGCACCCGTGTCGGGTTTGACGATAACGGGGTAACCGTGGGTGCCGGTGAAGGCCAGCGCGTCGTCGATGGTGGTGACCACGGTGCCTTGGATGGTGGCAACGCCAGCCTTGTCGAAGACGGCCTTCATCTTCGACTTGCGGGTGACCTGCTCGATGAAGTCTGGGCGGGGGCCGACAATGTCGAACCGGTCACGGATGCGGGCTTCCAGGCCCAGCCAGTGCTCGTTGAGGGATTCGAAGCGGTCAACGCTGCCGTATTTGTCGCGGAAGAATTGGACAGCCTGGGCGACCTCGTCTTCATTGTCGAGGGTGTTGATCTTGTAGTACTCGGTCAGCACCGCGACCAGGTCGCTGGGCAGGGACTCGTAGGGCTGGTCGCTGACGCACAGCAGGTTGACCTCCGGGTCACGTCCCAGCGCGATAGCGAAGGCCGTCACCCAGTCGGGCAGTTGCGGAGAAAAAAAGACGACGTTACGGGCGGGAGACATGGCTGCTCCAAATTTCATGGTGGTGGCGAGTAGGGGCGGTGCGGTCAGAGATGATGATAGTGACAGCGCGGCGTCACGACCACAGCAGTTTGCTGAGGAAGTAGGGGAACTGTGCGCGCCACAGCGGCCAGTCGTGGTGCTGGTCGTGACCCCATAAGTCTTCCCAGACCGGAATGTCGCGGCGGCGCAGCAGGTCACCGAGGAGTTTCGTCTCGGTGAGCATGGGTTCTTCCCAGTCCCCTTGACCGCAGGCTAGGACGATCTTGCAGCGCTGGTAGGCCAGCCAACGGTCGTCAACAAAGGTGCCCTGCAGGTAGTTGAGGGGCGAATAAGCGGCGACCTCGTCGGGCTTGTAGTTGCCGAACAGGCTGTCCGTCGAATAGGCGCCGGACATGGCGACCAGCGAGTCGAGCTGCCAGGGCTGGTGGAAGAAGAAGTTGGCGGCGTGGAAGGCGCCCATCGACGCACCGGTGACCATCGCCTTGTGTTCGAATCCGTCGTTGGCCCAGCGGCTCCAGTTGAGCACGTTGGGCAGCAGTTCGTCGCGGATGTATCCCATGTAGGCGTCGTAGCGACGGATCCGGCCCATCATGTCCCAGGAGTCGGATTTGGTGGTTTCGGCGTCGAGGCCGTCGACCGTCCAGACTTGAATGTCGCCGTTGTTGATGAACCATTCCACCGAGCCGATCATGCCTAGGTCTTCCCACTGCCAAAAGCGCCCAAAGGACGTGGGGAAGGCGAGCACGGGCTTGCCACGGTGGCCGTACACCTTGTATTCCATGTCCCGGCCGAGATGGTTGCTGTATTCCTTGCGATATTCAATCTGCACGGTGGGATATTTTAGCCGATGTGTCGGCTAGGCCAGACCGAGGGCGCGGAGCCAAGAATCGGGGGCGACCGCATAGAGATCACCAGCGGCTCCACAAGGCTGGCGCCTCAACCGCGACAGTGGCACCTATCAGGCCTCACCTTGAAATCGAACTGTGAAATTGGAGCCTTTTACCCAGTTCGCCCTCTATCCCTTCAACTTGTGGTGTAAGTATGTGCGAGCACATATGCCTCCAAACCCCAGAATGAATGCGGTAGCACATACAACCCACAACAGCCTTGCATTCGGTGTGTCAGATACGACTGGTTTCCCAACCCCTCCCACAAGCGCGCTCTGTTCAGACGACATATTATCTTTTTGCAAGACAAGCGAACTGTAATCGTTTACCGTAAGGTTGAGGGCAAGTTTCTCTGAATCACTGACGGTTCGGATAGAAGTGCTCGAGTTGTCAAGTATTGCACGGCCTTGCCCAGTCTGATCTGCCAGCAATCTTTCTCCAGACCTGCCAGCCATTCTCAGGATCTCATAACCCACTAAAACATCATTGTCATAATAAGCAAACTGCACGCCTTCTGATGTTTCTCCTTTCCATGCGGTCACCGTACCTACAGGAATATCATTGGCATCAAGTATCGCCGCAGTCCATTCATTTATTGGATAAATGTCACCCTTTTCCGATATTTGCCAAACACGAACCGGAGCGCTGACGCGATGAGCGGAGATGGAGTTGATTAGTTCAGAATTATCTATTGAACGTTCATTTCCAGAATTCACTTCGGAAATCGCAGATCGTTGGAACCATGAGATAACATCACCCTCAACAGGAACTTCATTCACTTCAGCAGGATATCCGGGCGCAGCAAAAGTTGTCACAGCAACTATGGTAGAAAGAATTGTCTGGATAATCATTTTTTCGCCAATCCTGTTCGTGAGTGAGTCCACTTCCATGTCGAGTTATTAACCAAATAAGAATATGTACCGCTGACCACCGTTCCGGTTCCAGGGTTATTCCAGGTGACACGATATTCACTTCCGACCAGGTTGTGCCCTTTGATAACAACCATATGTCCAGTCCCATTCAAATTTGGATAATAGCCATATCTAATCAGCATTGGCCTTCCAGCGTTTATTTCGCTTTGTATGATTCCTTCAGGAGTTACAGAAGACCATACTGTCCCATTTTTTACACCATAAGCCTCCAATCCTCTTTGCACCTCTGTGGTGAAATTAGCTGGATTGTTTGGGCATGAACTTGGTGTTGCAAATCCCTTTTTTACAATATCGCACTGCGCAGGCTGTCGGTTGACAATATATTTTGTTACCATCTGAATAGAGGCCGCCCAACACCAGTTTGACATTGACTGCATATAATTCGGCACACCTAAAGTTGCCGCCGAAGCCCCACTTACCACCGATATCAGAAATAGCAGGACGATTACTGCCGTTGACATCGACCGTTTCATTTTTCCTACTATTCTTTCTCTCGGGTGCCAAAGAAGCGCCTTTGCTCCATATCTACATAGCGGCAAGACTGTGCGTCACGAATCCATCACAGCCATGTGCATCCACACAACTTCCACACCTCCTCTTCACATCAGTATGACATCGTGTGACCCTGCTCACAATCTCATGTCATCACAACACGCAAATTGCCATCAGTCTGCAACACACCCGCTCTTCTCTACGTTTTTGCCGCACTTCCCTGATGAATCTCGTCATGTTCTCATGGCAAAAGTCGCCACAGTGCGGGGCCTGGTTAGGCAAGACCGAGAGCGCGGAGCCAAGAATCGGGGGCGACCGCATAACCGATAAAAGCGACCGTGTCGAGCAGGGTGTGGGCGATCACCAGGGGGATGACACGTTGGCGGCCCCAGCGGCTGCGGTAAAACCAGACGAAAAGGACACCCATGACGGCGTTGCCGATGAATGGGCCGATGCCCTGGTAGAGGTGGTAACTACCTCTGAGGATGGCGGAGAAGGTGACGAAACGCCAGTCCATCGCTGTCAGGCCCGACGGCGTGCGGCGGCGGTTCCAGCCGAGGTTTCGGGTACGCGCAAAAAGGTAGGCGACGACGATAACTTCTTCGAGGGCGCCGTTTTGGAAGGCAGCAAGCACCAGCACAGGGATAGACCACCAGTGGCTCCCCAAGGCTGACGCCTCAACCGCGACAGTGATGCCCAGCGCCCGCCCGGCAGTGAAAAACAGTAGCCCGGGAATCCCGACAGCGCAGGCCAAGGCAGCACCCCAGCCGATGTCCCACCCCCGCCAGGACAGGCCAATCGCCTGCCGTGCAGGCTGCGCGCCTCGCCGGACGGCCAGAAAGTAGGTGGCCAATAGCACCGGAACCAATCCGAAACCGATGGACAGCAACTGGTAAGCGAGGTCAAGCCCGGGACGCGGCGACAGCGACGGGTTGAGCGTGGCCGTCTGGTCGCCCAACGGCATCTTGGCGGTCAGCCGCACAATAAGAGCGACAACGGCATACACGCCCGACCGACCCAGCGACAAAGCAAGAAGGATGCCGATTTCCCAGACGGCCCGACGGCGGTCGGTGCCTGCCAGCGGCTCGTCCTCCACCAGCGGCTCAGTCTCGACTGCCGGGGGGACGGCGGTGTCGGGGTGGTCGGTGCCTGCCGGAATGTCGTTCACGCGCTGACGGCGTCGTAGGCGGTGGTCAGCAGGTCAGCGTCCGGGCCTTCCAGGCGGGTCGGCTGGCCGACACCCTCCAACACGACAAACCGCAGCGTGTGGGCGCGGGTTTTTTTGTCGCGGCGCATGGCCGTCGCAAGGTCTTCCCAGCGGCCAGCAGGGTAAGTGGTTGGCAGGCCGACAGAAGCGAGAATCGTCCGCGTCTGCTCCACCACGTCAGCCGTCAGTATCCCGGCCAGCCGAGCCAGTTCAGCCTCGTACATCATGCCTACTGCGACGGCCTCCCCGTGCCGCCACTGGAAGCCTTCGACCAGTTCGACGGCGTGACCAAAGGTGTGTCCGTAGTTGAGTATTTCTCGCAGGCCCTGCTCGGTGAGGTCTTCGCCCACCACATGCGCTTTGACGGCGATAGCCCGCTCCACGAGTTCGCCCAGCACCTCCCAGAGGAAGTCGGGTACGCGGGCGCCATCCCATTCCCGCAGGGCGTCGGCGTTGTCGTCAACCAGGTCGAGGATGCGCGGGTCGGCGATAAACCCCGTCTTGATGACCTCCCCTAGGCCAGCGATAATGTCGCGGCGGGTCAGGGTGCGCAGCATATCCAAGTCGCAGATGACTCCGGCAGGGGAATGGAAGGATCCGACCAGGTTTTTCCCTTCACCCGTGTTGATGCCTGTTTTGCCGCCGACGGCTGCATCCACCATGCCCAGCAGGGTTGTTGACACGTTGACAAACTTCACGCCCCGCTGCCAGGTGGCGGCGATACAACCGCCCAAGTCCGTGGTCGCTCCCCCACCGACGGCAACCACTGCGTCCGTCCGCGTGAACTCGCAGCGACCCAAGGCCGACCAGGCTTCCGCGACAACACCCACCTTTTTTTGGGCTTCAGCGTCAGGGACGGCGTGGAGCCAGGTTTCGTATCCGGCCTCGTCCAGTAGGTCTTGAACCTGCGTCGCATACTGTTGCAATGGCCCGGGGTAGACGATGAAGACGCGAGCCACCTTGCGGCCCAGCATGTCCGGTAGTTCGCCGACTACGCCACGCCCGATGAGCACGTCATAGGTGGTTTCGCCGCGCACCCGCACGCGGGCCGCCTCACCGGCGACAGCGGGCAGGGCCCCCGTCATGGGGTTGGCGGATAACCGCGTCATTCCGCTATCTCCTCGTCAATGATTTCGGCGAGCACGTCGGGGCTGTGCTGGGAGGTGTCCATGTACACGTTGGCGATGTCCTCGTAGAGGGGGCGGCGCTGGTCAGCCAGGTTTTGCCAGCGGTCGAGGGGGTCTCCGCCCGCGATAAGGGGCCGGGATGCGCCAGAGCCTAACCGTTCAGCAACGGCGTCACGAGACACGTCAAGGAAGACGATGGTTCCTCCGGTGGCCGTGTAGGCGTGGAGGCGTTCTCGTGTCAGGGCGTCGGTGACGGCTCCCCCGCCCAGGGCCAGCACGCCCTTGTGGCTGGTCAGGGCGGTGGCGACGGCGGCGCGTTCCAGGGCGCGGAAGGCTGCCTCGCCGTCGTTGCGGAAAATGTCGGTGATGGGGGTGCCGAGGGCTTCCACGTCGGCGTCGGTATCGCGGAAGTCGACGCCCAGCCGGGCGGCTAGGGCGCGACCGACCACAGTTTTGCCGCCGCCGGGCGGCCCGATGAGCACTACTTTTGGCCCGGACCCGGAGGGCGGGATGATGGGGATGGGGACGGTTGAGGGGCGTTCCACTGGTTTTCCCTATCGTGTGGCAGGTTGCGGCGGGGGTCGGCGAGTGTGACGACGGCGCTGGGGCTACTGCTGACGCTACCCGACGTCGGCCTTATCGGATAGTGGACGGAATGGCCGCCAGGTAGTTTTCGACGTTGCGGCGGGTTTCGGTCACGGAGTCTCCGCCAAACTTTTCCAGCACTGCGTTGGCGAGAACCAGGGCGATTTCTGCTTCGGCGACGACGGCGGCGGGCGGGACGGCGCAGACGTCGCTGCGCTGGTGGTGGGCGGTGGCTGGTTCGCCGGTTGCCGTGTCGATGGTGCGTAGGGCGCGCGGCACGGTGGAGATGGGTTTCATGGCTGCCCTGGCCCGGATGGTTTCACCGTTGGACATGCCACCTTCGATGCCGCCCGCCCGGTTGGTCAGGCGTTCAACCCGCCCGGCTGCCGACCGGACGATTTCGTCGTGGGCTTGCGACCCACGCCGGGTGGCCGTGGTGAAGCCGTCGCCAATCTCGACGCCTTTGATGGCTTGGATGCCCATCAATGCTGCGGCGATGCGGGCGTCGAGGCGGCGGTCGGCGTGGACGTAACTTCCCAGGCCGGTGGGCACCCCGTAGGCGAGCACTTCGACAACCCCGCCCAGAGTGTCCCCCTCCTGTTTGGCGGCGTCTACCTGCGCAATCATCGCGGCGGAGGTTGCAGGGTCGGCGCAGCGGACCGGGTCGTCAGACAGGCGGGCTTCATCGTCGGGCGTGGGCAGGGCGGCGCTGTCGGGCACGGAGACGGTTCCGATGGCGACGACGTGACTGACCAGCCGGATTCCGGCAGCCTGGTCGATGAATCGTGCGGCTAGTTCCCCCAAGGCCACGCGCGTCGCGGTTTCCCGGGCGGAGGCTCGTTCGAGGACGGGCCGGGCGTCGTCAAAGCCGTATTTGCTCATCCCTACCAGGTCGGCGTGGCCGGGGCGGGGCCGGTGGAGGGGCCGGTTGCGGGCGATTTCCCGCTCGTCACCCGTGCCAGCGTCCACGGTCAGGGCTGACGGGTCAACGGGGTCAGCGGACATGACATCCGTCCACTTGGGCCATTCTGAGTTGGCGATTTCGATGGCGATAGGCCCGCCCTGGGTGAGTCCGTGGCGGACCCCAGCGAGGATGCGGACGGCATCGGCTTCAAACTTCATGCGCGCCCCGCGCCCGTAACCCAGCCGCCGCCGCGCCAGCACCCGCTCAAGGTCGGCGGTGGTCACCGCCACCCCGGCAGGCAGTCCTTCAACAAGGCCCAGCAAGGCAGGCCCATGCGATTCCCCAGCAGTCATCCAACGCAACACGTTCGTATCCTCCCATGTTCTGCGTCAACATCTCGTCACGACGGCACTGGCTATCGTGGCTAATCTGTCAGGTATTCGGTGTCGGTGTCGGTGAGGTTCCAGCGGTCAACGTCGGGTGGGTCTTCTTGGCGACTGCCGTCGTCGGCGAACTGGGTGTGGTAGAGGGCCGCGTAGAGGCCGCCTTGGGCTAGTAGTTCGTCGTGGGTGCCTTGTTCGACCACGCGGCCTGCTTCGAGGGCGACGATGAGGTCGGCAGCGCGGACGGTGGACAGGCGGTGGGCGATGACTAGCGATGTGCGGCCTACTAGGGCTTCGTCAAGAGCGGCTTGGACGGCGGCCTCGGATTCAGAATCCAGGTGGGCGGTGGCCTCATCAAGGACGACAACGGCGGGGGCTTTGAGCAGCAGGCGGGCGATGGCGATGCGCTGGCGTTCCCCACCGGACATGCGATAGCCCCGGTCCCCCACTACCGTGTCCAAACCTTCAGGCAGCGAGGCAACCAAGTCCCAAATCCGGGCGGCCCGCAGGGCCTGCTCTAAGTCGGCATCCGTCGCATCAGGGCGGGCGTAGCGGAGGTTTTCGGCGATGGTGTCGTGGAAGAGGTGGGCTTCCTGGGACACCACCCCCACCGTCTCACGCAGGGAATCCAGGGTGACGGCGCGCAGGTCATGCCCGGCAATACGGACGGCCCCGGACGTCGGGTCGTACATGCGGGTGACCAACTGCGAAATGGTTGTTTTCCCGGCACCCGACGGGCCGACCAGGGCCACCATGGCCCCGGCGGGCACGCTGAAAGACACGTCAGTCAGAGTGTTCTCGGTGGGG